>NZ_JBNFNZ010000225.1:0-3960 GCF_057364525.1 Aeromicrobium sp. PFPM2_SD2 | reverse complement strand
GGCGCGGCAAGCCCCTGCACCCCCGACGGCGGGGTCCGGCGAGGCCCGGCTCGAGCGCGAGGGCAGCCTCGCGCGGACCGGCGTGCCGTGGATCGACCAGCCCGGCACCGACGAGTGCCTCGTGCGGTTCTCGCGGGCCAGCGGGGTCCCCGCCCCGCTCCCGGACGTGCACGGCATCGCGCTGCGGGTGCCGCGTCCCGACGGCGGGCACGCCGACGTGCTGGTCTCGACCACCGGCACCGGACGCCTGACCCGCTTCCTGCTGGTCGCCACCCGCGAGACCACGGGCGCCGCGCACACGACCCTGGTCCCGTACCGCACGCCGACCGGTCCGCTGCTGCTCGCGTTCTTCCCCCGCGACGACCAGACCTTCCGGCTCGCCCACGCCCGCCCGCGGGGGCGTGGACGCCGTTCGCGACGCTGCACGTGCGCGGCCCGGCGAGCACCGCCGGCGACGAGGACGTCGCCTTCGACCCCATGACGAACCGCCTGCCGGAGCTGGAGCAGTACCCGTGGGTGGTCCGGCTGCGCGAGGGCGCGTACCGCGCCGAGGGGCCCGTGCGCGAGTTCACCGGGCTGACCGCCGGGTCCGGCACCGCCCCGGTGCTCGTGGTCGACCGCCCCACCTGGTCGGCAGCCAACCTGGAGAGCTTCGAGGTGCTGCTGGACCCGTTGAGCCGGCGCCTGGCCGAGCAGACGAAGCTCGGACCCGTCGGCCGTGCCGTCGGCGACCGGGTCAACGGCGTCCAGGTCGGCGCGCTGCTGTCCTTCCTGTCCACCCGCGTGCTGGGCCAGTTCGACCCGTTCTGGACCGGCGGCGCCGACCAGGGACGCCTGCTGCTCGTCGCGCCGAATGTCGTCGACGTCGAGCGCCAGCTCAAGGTCGACCCGCACGACTTCCGGCTCTGGGTCTGCCTGCACGAGGAGACCCACCGCGTGCAGTTCACCGCCGTGCCGTGGATGGCCGGCCACCTGCGCTCGCTCGTCGGCGAGATGATCGACGAGAGCCGCACCGACCCCGAGGCGGTCGCCGAGTCGCTCGGCACCGCGCTGTCACGGCTGGGCGAGCTGGCCCGCGGCGACTCCACCACCAGCTTGGCCGACCTGCTGCAGAACGAGCGCCAGCGCGAGATCGTCGAGCAGGTCACCGGCGTCATGTCGCTGCTCGAGGGTCACGCGGACGTCGTCATGGACGGCGTCGGGCCCTCGATCGTCCCCAGCGTCGCGACCATCCGGCGCAAGTTCGACCAGCGCCGCCGCAAGGGCAAGGGCGGCCTGGACGGGCTGCTGCGCCGCCTGCTCGGGCTCGACGCCAAGCTCGCGCAGTACCGCGACGGGGCCGCGTTCGTCCGCGCCGTCACCCGGCGCGGCGGGCAGGACGCCTTCGACGCCGTCTGGGCCGAGCCGGCCAACCTGCCGTCGCAGGCCGAGATCAAGGACCCGACGGCGTGGCTCGCCCGGGTCCACGGCTGACGCCGGCCGGGCGGACGCTCAGCCGAACGGGTTGAGCAGGCGGTCCAGGAACTGCTTGGTGCGCTCGTGCTCGGGCGCGGTGAAGAACGTCGCCGGCGCGCCGCGCTCGACGACGACGCCGTCGGCCATGAAGACGACCTCGTCGGCCACCTGGCGCGCGAACTGCAGCTCGTGGGTGACGATCGCCATCGTCCAGCCCTCGGCGGCCAGGGACTTGATGACGCCGAGCACCTCGCCGACGAGCTCGGGGTCCAGGGCGCTGGTCGGCTCGTCGAACAGCAGCAGGTCGGGCTTGAGCGCGAGCGCGCGGACGATGCCCACGCGCTGCTGCTGCCCGCCGGAGAGCTGGTGCGGGTAGACGTCCTGCTTCTCGAGCAGCCCCACGCGCTCCAGCAGCTCGCGGGCCTCAGCCACGGCCTGGTCGCGCGGCACCTTGTGCACGACGGTCGGACCCTCGATGACGTTCTGCAGCACGGTCTTGTGCGGGAACAGGTTGTGCGACTGGAAGACCATCGCCGAGCGGTCGCGCAGGGCGTACCGGTGGGCGTCCGAGATCGGGTAGGAGAAGTCGAGCTCCACGCCGTCGCCGACCTTCAGCACGCCGGCGTCGGGCACCTCGAGCCCGTTGAGCGAGCGCAGCACCGTGGTCTTGCCCGACCCGGACGGCCCGATCAGCGCGACCACCTCGCCGCGCCGGATCGTCAGGTCGATCGAGCGCAGCACCTCCAGGTCGCCGAAGCTCTTGCGCAGCCCGGTCGCCTGCAGGACGACCGGCGCGGACGGGTCAGTGTGCGACATGGCGCTCCAGTCGGGTCTCGAGCCGGCTCTGGCCGGCCGACAGGGCGAGGCAGACCACCCAGTAGTAGAAGGCGGCCATCACGTAGAGGGTCATGAACTCGCCGGACGCGGCGCGACCTCCTGGGCCTCGCGGAACATCTCGGTCACCAGGATGAGCGAGGTCAGCGAGGTGTCCTTGACCAGCGAGATGAACGAGTTCGACAGCGGCGGCACCGACACCCGCACGGCCTGGGGCAGGACGATGCGCTGCAGCGTCAGGCGCCGGTTCATGCCGACCGTGTACGCCGCCTCCCACTGCCCCTTCGGCACGGACTGGATGGCGGCGCGGATGATCTCGGCGGCGTAGCCGGCCACGTTGAGCGACAGCGCGATGACGGCGCTCGGCCACGGGTCGATCCGCACCCCGATCGACGGCAGGCCGTAGAAGACGATGAACAGCTGCACCAGCAGCGGCGTGCCGCGGATGACCGAGACGTACGCCCGGGCGAGCCACTGCACCGGCCGTGCCCCGTACAGCCGGGCCAGCGCGACCGCGAGGGCCAGGACGAGGCCCAGCGCCATCGAGACGAGCGCCAGCGGGATCGTGCCCACCAGGGTCCCGCGCAGGAGGGGCCAGAGCGCCTCCTGCACGAGGTCCCAGGTGTCAGGACTCACTGAGAGACGTCCTCGCCGAAGTACTTCTCGCCGATCTTGGCCAGGGTGCCGTCCTCGCGCAGGTCCTCGAGGGCGTCGTTCACGTCGTCCATGAGCTCCTTGTTGTCCTTCGTGACGACGAAGGCGTTGCGGGACGGGTCGTCGGACTCGGCGGCGACCTTGAGGCCGGCGTCGCCGCCCTGCTGCTTCTGGTAGTCGAGCAGGGTCAGCTTGTCGTTGACGGTGGCGTCGACGCGGCCGTCCTCGAGCAGCGACACGGCCTGGGCCCAGCCCTCGACGGCCTCGACCTTGGCGCCGAAGCTCTTGGCGACCTCGAACCAGTTGCTGGTCAGCGACTGGGCGGTGGTGCGGCCCTTCAGGTCGTCGAAGGTCTTGATGTCGGTGTTGGTCGCCGGGACGATCAGGACGCCGGGGGAGATCGTGTACGGCTCGGACATGAGGTACTTGGCCTCACGCTCGGGGTTGATCGAGATCTGGTTCGCGATGAGGTCGAAGCGGCCGCCGTCCAGGCCGGCGAAGATCGCGTCGAACTGGGTCTCCTGGAACCTGACCTTCAGGTCCAGCTCCTTGGCCACGGCCTCGATCACCTCGACGTCGTAGCCGACGAGGTCGCCGCCCTTCTCGTGGAAGGTGAAGGGACGGTAGGTGCCCTCGGTCGCAACGGTGAGCACGCCGTCGTCGACGAGCTGGTAGCCCTCGTCGGAGGCGTCGTCGCCGTCGCGGGTGAGGAAGAAGGCCACGAGCGCGACCACCACGAGCGCGACGACGAGGCCGACGACCAGCCCCGTGCGCGAGCGCTTCGGCGCGGGCCCCTCGCCCGGACGGTTCGAGATCGGGGCGTTTCCGGGCGTCTCCGTCATGGTGGTCCTCTCGTTCGTGCGTCGGCGCCGGAGGGCGGCCGCGTCGGGCACAGTTGTCGCAGACGGCGCCGGGCCCGGCGGACACGTCTCGACCACCGAGACTACGCGGGGCCGGCGGGACGCACCGGACGAGAGGAGCCGCCGTGACGCAGGCACGGGGCCGGCTGGACCCCAC
>NZ_JBNFNZ010000224.1:0-3978 GCF_057364525.1 Aeromicrobium sp. PFPM2_SD2 | reverse complement strand
GCTCGAGCGCCTGCTGACGGAGCGTCTTGCCCTTCCAGCGGCCGGCCGCGGCGACCTCCGAGAACGTCGCGGCACCTCCGCCGAGGGTGACGTCGGGACGGGTGTCGAGCAGCTGCTCGGTGATCGAGCCCTCGCCCCCGTTCTCCAGCGCGTTGGTCGGGCACTGCGCGGCGGTCGCGACGGGCCCGTAGCAGCGCCGGCTCGTGACCTGGGCGACCTGCACGGCGGGCGTCGCGTCCTGGAGCTCGGCGGTGCTGACGTTGCCGGTGCGCAGCCCCTTGGCCTTGGCCAGCTCGAGCAGCGTCGGCTTCGCCCGGCCCCGGACGTCTACCGAGATCGCGCCGTCGTAGGACTTGGTGCCGGTGGCCCAGGCCGTGCCGGTCGCGGCGGAGTCCGGCACGTAGTCGGGCTTGCCGTCCTTGCCCAGCGAGTACGTCGTGTACTGGCCGGTGAGCGGGAGGGCGTCGATGCCCGGCAGGCGGCCGGCGGCGCCGTACTCGTAGTTGCGGGCCGAGGTGATCTCGGAGTCGCCCATGCCGTCGCCGACGAGCAGGATGACGTTCTGGGCGCGACCGCCGTCGAGCGAGCGGGCGATCTTCGTGGTCTGGTCGCCGGACAGGCGCGTGGCGCCACCCTTGGCGGACAGGTCCGTGGCCGCGAAGGCCAGCGCGGACGAGCCGACGACGAGCGCGCCGGCCGCGGCGACGACGGTGAGTCGTCGCGAAGGAGTGCGTAGGTTCATGGCCTCAACCCATCGGTGTCGGGTGAACGGCGGGCCAACCCGGGCGGACCGTCCGGCGAAGGCCGTGCGTCGGTCGTGGTCCTTCCAGGCTACGAGTGACTGGCCCGAGAAGACCAGACGCCCCGAGGAGCATCTCCTCGGGGCGTCCGTCCTGCGGGGGCGGGGGCGGGGCGGCTCAACGCTGGCCTCGCATCCCGTACAGGGTCATCTCGTGCGCGTCGCGTGCGGCGCGCAGCTCACGCTCCCGCTGCATGCGCAGCCGGGCCTCGCGCATCAGGACCTGGCGGTCCGCCTCGGGCAGCTCGTCCCAGGCGCGCCGGCGGCTGCGAGCAGCGGTCCGCTGGCGGCGGATCTCGATGAGAGCCACGGTGTTCACCCCCTCTCGGGTGGTCGCGGCCGACGGTGCTGACGAGTCGGGGCTCGTGGTCGTCGGGACGTCTGCGGGCATGAGGGTCGTGCGGGTCGGGGAAGGGGTGAGGGTGGTGTTCATGGCGCGCCTCCTTTCGGGATGAGGGTGGGTGAGGACAAAGAAGACCGCTCCGGACCGGGGTCCGAAGCGGCTGCTGAGCCAGGAGTGTCTGGCTACAGGCGGTGCACTGCTCCGGAGGGACGACCGGCGTCGGACGTGACGAGGAACGCGAGGGCTCGCGGGTTCGTGACGTGGAACATCGGTGATCACCTCCAGGGCGTGTCGGGTGCCTCCGGGCAGGAAGGCGCGAGCAACGTAGCGCGGATCACACGCGCGTGTCCACCATCCGGGCGCCTGCGCGGCGTGTCGCGGCGTGTCGTCCGGCGTGTCGCGCTCGCGACGCCTCGTCAGTCGTCGTCGAAGTCGAGGTGCTCGTCGAGGTCCTCGCGGGTCATCCCGCTGGCCAGGAGCAGGTCCGCGGCCAGCGAGCGCACCTGCGCGGAGACCGCGGCGGTGTTGAGCGTCAGCGACGCCGGGAGCGAGTGGACGGCCGTGCGGGCGGCGTCGATGAGCGCCTGCTGGGCCTCCTCGAAGTCGTCCTGCACGGCCAGGTCGTCGGCGAAGATGCCGACCGCCGAGGCGAGCGAGCCGACCGCGTCGGCCATGCCCGGCGGCGGCACCTCGTGGTGGCGCAGCATCGCCGACGAGCGGCGGGCGAGCACGCGGGCGTCGCGCACCGCGTTGTCGATGTGCCCGATCGTGCCGACGTAGAGGTTGACGTGGCCGCGCTGGGTCCAGCGCATGGGCGACATGCGGGCGATCTCGGAGACGTTCTCGGCCGTGGAGCGCAGCGTCTCCAGCGCCGGCTGCAGCTCGCGGGTGCGGTCCAGCGCCCGCTCGGCGCCCTCCGGGTCGCCCGAGCCCAGGGCGCCGGCGACGTCGTCGAGCGCCGCCGCGACCTCCTTGAGCACGTCCTGCACCTCCACGCCGATGTCACGGACGGTGTTGCGCGGCAGCAGGATCATCATGGCCAGCCCGCACAGGCCGCCGATCAGGGCGTCGAGGACCCGGGTCACCGCCGGGTTGCCCGCGCCGGCCAGCGGGACGACCGCCGCCAGCAGCACCGCGGAGTTGGCCGCCTGGTTCAGGGCCAGGCCCTTGAGCCCGAGGAACAGGCCGACGGCGGCGGCCAGGACGCCGATGAGCGCCAGCTGCCAGGGACCGCGGCCGATGGACAGGATGAGCAGCTCGCCCACGAGCACGCCGACGACCACGCCGAAGATCAGCTCGTACAGGGTGCGGCTGCGCGGACCGGCGCCGGCGTTGATGACCAGCACCGCCGCGATGGGCGCGAAGAAGGCCTGCGAGTGCCCGAACAGCTCGGTCGCGATGAAGTAGGCGACCGCGGTGGAGACCGCGAGCCGGACCAGGAAGCGCCAGCGCCGCCGCACGAGCATGAGCCGGGCCCGCAGCGACAGCCGCGGACGGACGTCCGGCAGCCGCCGGGATAACGCCCCGAAGCCGCCCCGCTCGCTCATCGTCGTCCCACCGCTCTCGTGCTCGTCCGGTCGTTCACAGGTACAGGCCCGTCTGGCCCTCCTCCAGCCGCTCGGCGGCGACGGCGTGCAGGTCGCGCTCGCGCAGCAGGATGAACGAGTCGCCGCGGACCTCGACCTCGGCGCGGTCGTCGGGGTCGAACAGGACGCGGTCGCCGACCTCGACCGAGCGCACCTGCGCCCCGACCGCCTCGACCCGCGCCCACGACAGCCGGCGACCCATCGCCGCGGTGGCCGGGATGACGATGCCGCCGGTCGAGCGACGGTCGCCCGCCTCGGCGTCCAGGCGCACGAGCAGGCGGTCGTGCAGCATCCGGATCGGCAGCTTGTCGGCGGTCACGCGAGCACCCTTCCGACGAGGACCGCCCGGCTCACTTGAGCAGGCGGCGGAGCACCACGGCGGCGGCCACGACGGCCACGACGCCACCGACGACCGGGACGATCGTCTCGAAGCGCGGCGACCCGTCGGGCGCGACGAAGCGCGCCTTGACCCGGTCGACCTGGCGCGAGGCGATGTTCTTGGGGCTGGCCCGGTCGACGAGCTCGTCGATCGTGCGGGCCAGGTGCTCGCGGGTCTGCTCGATCTCGTCGACCAGCGCGTCGTTGCGGGACTTCGCCACAGCATCCTCTTTCGTCGCCACGCGCGGGGTCCCCCGCGCTCGTACGTCAGGATAGTGGCCATGAGCGCCCGACTGCAGGCTGGAGACCAGGCCCCCGACTTCACCCTCCCCGCCGACGACGGCACGAGCGTCACGCTCTCGTCGCTGCGTGGGCAGAAGGTGATCGTGTACTTCTACCCCGCCGCCATGACGCCCGGCTGCACCAAGCAGGCGTGCGACTTCAGCGACTCGATCGACCGGCTCCAGGCCGAGGGCTACACCGTGCTGGGCATCTCGCCGGACAAGCCCGAGAAGCTCGCGAAGTTCCGCGAGCGCGACGGACTGACGATCACCCTGCTGTCGGACCCCGACAAGGACGTCCTGACCGCGTGGGGCGCGTTCGGCGAGAAGAAGCTCTACGGCAAGGTCGTCGAGGGCGTCATCCGCTCCACGTTCGTCGTGGACGAGCAGGGCACGATCACGCTGGCCCAGTACAACGTCAAGGCGACCGGGCACGTGGCCAAGCTGCGCCGCGACCTGGGGCTCGGCGCCTGAGCGGCTCCGTGACCGGTCTCGTCGTGCTGCGGGCGCCGATGCGCTCGCGCACGGACGCGCTCGACGACGGCCGCGGGGCCCGGTGCGGCCTCGCGGCCGGGCGTCGTCGGCATGGGG
>NZ_JBNFNZ010000223.1:0-3982 GCF_057364525.1 Aeromicrobium sp. PFPM2_SD2 | reverse complement strand
ACCCCGCTCGTGGCCGCGGTGCGCGACGAGGCGCTCGAGCGGCTTGGCCGCGATCGACGCCGACCTCGACCACTGGGCCCGGCACGCGACGCCCGGTCTGAACAGCGCGGCGACGGCCGCGTACGCCGAGCGCATCGAGCAGGCCCGCACCTGGGGCGGTCTCTACGTCGCGCACCACTACACGCGCTACCTGGGCGACCTCTCCGGCGGCCTGGCCATCGGCCGCATCGTCGGGCGCACGTACGGCGTCGGTCCCGAGGCGCTGGGCTTCTACGCCTTCCCCGGCATCGAGAAGCCCAAGCCGTACAAGGACGGCTACCGCGCCCGCCTGGACGCCCTGCCGCTGGACGCCGAGCAGAAGGCCCGCGTGCTGGCCGAGGTGCGGGCCGGGTTCGCGCTCAACACCGCGTTCTTCGCCGAGCTGGCCGGGCGCCTGGACGAGTACCGCGCCTGAGCCGCGCGAGCCGGTTCGCGTCCCCGGCGGGCGCTGCGGGACAATGGCGCACGTGACTCACGTGGCGATCATCGGTGGCGGACCCGGCGGCTACGAGGCGGCGCTCGTCGCCCGCAGGCTCGGGGCGGACGTGACCCTCGTCGAGAAGACGGGGATCGGCGGGTCGACGGTCCTGACCGACTGCGTGCCGAGCAAGACGCTCATCGCGACCTCGGACTTCCTCACCGAGGTCGCCGGCGCCAACGAGCTGGGCGTGCAGGTCCCGCGCGAGGTCAAGGCCGACATGGCCGCGGTCAACGCCCGCGTGACCTCCCTGGCCGAGGCGCAGTCCAGCGACATCGAGCACCGGCTGCGCGAGATGGGCACCCGCATCGTCGACGGCACGGCCGTGGTGGCCAGCCCGTCGCAGGTCGAGGTCGAGTCCGGCGGCGCGCGCGAGGTCGTGGACGCCGATGCGATCCTGGTCGCCACCGGCGCGCACCCGCGGGTCAGCCCCGACGCGATGCCCGACGGCGAGCGGATCCTCACCTGGGAGCAGCTCTACGGCCTCACCACCCTGCCCGAGCACCTCGTCGTCGTCGGCTCCGGCGTCACGGGCGCGGAGTTCGCCAGCGCCTACAACGGCCTGGGCGTCGAGGTCACCCTGGTCTCCAGCCGCGACCGCGTCCTGCCCGGCGAGGACGAGGACGCCGCCAACGTCATCGAGGACGTCTTCCGCCGCCGCGGCATGCACGTGCTCGGCCGCTCGCGCATGCAGTCGGTGGTGCGCGACGGCGACACCGTCACCGTGACGCTGACCGACGGCCGCACGGTGCAGGGCTCGCACTGCCTGCTGGCCCTCGGCTCCATCCCCAACACCCGCGACCTGGGCTTGGAGGAGGCCGGCGTCCGGCTCGACGACGGCGGCTTCGTCAAGGTCGACAAGGTCTCGCGCACCCACGCCCGCGGCATCTACGCCGCCGGCGACTGCACCGGCGTGCTCATGCTCGCCTCGGTGGCCGCGGAGCAGGGCCGCATCGCCATGTCCCACCTGCTCGGCGACGCCGTGCACCCCCTGGACCTGCGCAAGATGTCGAGCAACATCTTCACCTCGCCCGAGATCGCCACGGTCGGCCTGTCGCAGAAGGCGATCCAGGAGCAGGGCATGCTCGTCGACGTCGCGAGCTACCCCCTGGCGTCCAACGCCCGGGCCAAGATGCAGGGCATCCACGACGGCTTCGTCAAGCTGTTCGCCCGCCGCGGCGTGGGCACGGTCATCGGCGGCGTCATCGTCGGGCCGCGCGCCAGCGAGCTCGTCCACGTGCTCTCGCTGGCCGTCTCGGCGTCGCTGACCGCCGACCAGGTGGCCGGCGCGTTCACGGTCTACCCGTCGCTGTCGGGCTCGGTCGCCGAGGCTGCGCGCCACCTGCACACGACGATCTGAGCCCTCCGGGCGGACGTTCCCTCGGCGAGACCCCTCAGATCGGGGTTCCCGCCTGCCGATGGTTGAAGGCATAATCCTCTCTGGCAACTCCTGTCACACCAGCATCACCTGCCGCATGCCCACCAGGATTGGACTTCCCCCATGCAGACCTGGCGCTTCGTCCGTCGCCTCACCGTGACCACCGCCGTCTTCGGCGTCCTCGGCGTCGCGGTCCTCACGAACCCCCCGCAGGACACCGTCGGCGGCGACGAGCAGGTGCAGGTCCAGCCCCCCGCGGAGACGACGGCGCCGGAGCCGACGCCCGCCGCCGAGCCGACCGAGGAGCCCGCGCCCGCGCAGGAGGAGCCGAGCACGTCGCGCGGCGCCGGAGACGGCCGCCGGAGCCGACGCCGGAGACGACGGCACCCCCGGCCGAGGCCGAGGCCGGGATCGAGGAGCCGTCGTACCGGCGGCGAGGGCCAGCGAGCCGCAGCTGCGCACGGTGCAGGTGCCCGCCACCCGCACGTCGGCCCAGGCCACCGGCGGCTCGCGCCCGGTCGTGGCCGAGGTCGTCCGCGAGGACGTCAAGGGGTTCTCGCTGGTCGGCGTCACGTGGGCCGGCGGCAGCGGGGCCGAGGACGTCGTCGTCGACGTCCGCACGCGCCAGGACGGCACGTGGAGCGACTGGGAGAGCATCGAGGTCGAGCCCGGCTCGGGCAAGGTCGAGGGCACCGACGGCATCTGGGTGGGTGACTCCGACGGCGTCGCCGCCCGCTTCCGCAGCAGCAACGGCGTGGTGCCCCAGGACCTGGCCATCGCCATGGTCGACCCCGGCGAGGCCGAGCAGGTCGTCGAGCCCGAGACCGTGCTGCCCGACGAGACGGTCACGCCCGAGGGCGCCGAGCAGGACCCCGACGCCGTCGACGCCGACCCGATCGAGCTGGTCTCCGCGGCCACCGACGGACGTCCGTCGTTCACCGCCCCGCCGCCGATCATCACCCGCGCCCGCTGGGGCGCCAAGGCCGCCCGCGCCTGCGACTCGCCGCGCGTGGCCAACCGCACCGTCGGCGTCGTCCTGCACCACACCGCCGGCGCCAACAGCTACACCAAGGCCCAGTCGGCCTCCATCGTCCGCAGCGCGCAGAAGTACCACATGGACGCGCTGGGCTGGTGCGACATCGGCTACAACTTCCTGGTCGACAAGTACGGCCAGATCTTCGAGGGCCGCGCCGGCGGCGTCACCAAGATGGTGCGCGGCGCCCACGCCGGCGTCGCGGCGGTCAACCAGTACACCGTCGGCGTCTCGATGATGGGCAACTACGAGACCGCGTCGCTGACCGAGCCGCTCAAGAACGCGGTCGTGAAGCTCGTCGGCTGGCGCATGGCCACCCACTACCTGCCGGCCAAGGGCACGGTGAGCATCGGCGGCCGCACGTACCAGCGCATCATGGGCCACCGCGACGTCAAGGCCACCGCCTGTCCCGGTCGCTACGGCTACGCCTGGCTCACCCAGCGCGGCGGCCTGCGCGACCGGGTGGCGAACTACATCGCCGGCTACAACACGGCGGTGAAGCGCTACGCCCAGCGGCTCGGCACCGCACGCACCGGCTACGTCTACTACGGCGAGACGCAGACCGGGGGCGGCTACCGCACCATCTTCACCAAGGCCGAGGTCTACTCCAAGAGCGGACGCGGCACGCGGGTGGTCGAGGGCAAGATCCTGCAGCGCTTCGCCGGCCTGGGCCGCGACGTCGGCGTCATGGGCTTCCCGCGGACCGCGGTGCTGTCGGCCACCGGGCGCTACCAGCGCTTCGACGGCGGCACGATCTACCAGCGCACGACCCGCACGTCGGCCTACGCCGTCCACGGCACCGCCGAGAAGCTCTACCGCACGCTGAGGGAGACGCGCGGCGTCCTGGGCTACCCGACGGCGTCCGAGCGCAAGCTGTCGTCGCGGACGTACCGGGCGTACTTCTCGAAGGGCCGCATCGACGTCGACATCCGCACCGGCACCGCCCGGGCGTACGACAAGAGGGGCAAGTACCTGCGCGGCCGCTCCGGGGCCCGTCGCTGAGCAAAGGGGCCTGCCGCGGCCGACCGCCGGGGGCCCCGCGCCCCGGCCGTCG
>NZ_JBNFNZ010000222.1:0-3992 GCF_057364525.1 Aeromicrobium sp. PFPM2_SD2 | reverse complement strand
GACGAGCACCCGGCTGCTCGCCACCGACCTCGTGGCCACCCCGCTCGCGGTCCGCGAGCTCGACACCGCCACCGACCTGGACGCCCGGGCCCTGGCCGACTGGCTGGCCGGGCTCGTGCACGAGATCGCCGGACGCTCCGCTCCCCTGCTGGCCGTCGCGCTCGGCCTGCCCGGCGCCGTGCAGTCCGAGGGGCCGGTCGTCACCAACGCCAACAACCTCCCGCAGGTCGAGGACCCCGCGTTCGTGCCGGTCCTTAGCGAGCGGCTCGGCGTCGCCCTGCATGTCCTCAACGACGCCGACCTCGCGCTGCTCGGCGAGCAGAGCTTCGGCGCCGCCCGCGGCGCGTCCGCCGCCGCCATCCTGACCTTCGGCACCGGGCTGGGCGGCGCACTGGCCCGTCAGGGCGTGCTGGTGCAGGGCCCCCACGGCGTCGTCGGCGAGTTCGGCCAGCTGCCGGTCGGCCCGCTCGGCACTCGGCTCGAGCACATGGTCACGGGCCGGGCATCATGCGCCGCGCGGCCGAGGCCGGGCTGGAGCTGGGCTCGCCGGCCGACCTGTTCACGTCCACCGCGCCCACCGTGTCGGCGATGCGAGCCCAGTTCGACAGCGCGCTGGTCATCGCCCTGACCGCCGTCACCGTCGCCGCCGAGCCGGACGTCCTCGTGCTCGGCGGACGCCTGGCGCCCTCGCTCGAGCCGCACCTGAGCGCCTACGAGGACGCGGTGGCCCACCACGTCCACTGGTCGCCCCGGCTGGCCTCGGCCGCGCTCGGCTCGTACTCCGGCGCGTGCGGCGCGGTCGTGGCCGCGCTGCGCGGCTGCTACCGCGACCTCGGGGTCGACGACGACGCCCTCGGCGACGTCCCCATGGGCGCGGCGCTCGACCTCGAGCGGCTCGACGCCGTCCGCGCCTGACCCCCCGCTCCTCACCCGCCGACGCCGCTCCCGCCCGCGCTCGGCGTGACGTTGTGCACGCGACACGCCGGGGCGGGCGTACACAACTCACGCTCAGCGAGAGGGTGCGGTCAGTGGGCGGGGATGGTCTCTGCGACGGCGCGGTTGGCCGCGCACACGACGGCCCGCAGCGACGCGGTGACGATGTTGGCGTGGATGCCCACGCCCCACACGACCTCGCCGGCGATCTCGCACTCGACGTAGGCGGCGGCCAGGGCGTCGCCGCCGGCCGAGAGCGCGTGCTCGCTGTAGTCCAGGACGCGGATCTCGGCGCCGGCCTGGCGCATGCCGTCGACGAACGCGGCCACCGGGCCGTTGCCCTCGCCCTTGAACGAGCGCTCCTCGCCGCGGACGACCAGGTCGACGACCTGCTCGTCGTGGCCGTCCTCGTGCGTCACCGAGCTGAAGCTGCGCAGCGAGTACGGCTCCTCGCGCTCGAGGTACTCGCGCTGGAACGCGCCCCAGATCTCGCTCGCGTCGATCTCGCCGGCCTCGCCCTCGCTCATCGTCTGGATGGCGCGGCTGAACTCGATCTGCAGGCGGCGCGGCAGGTCCAGCTGGTGCTCGGCCTTGAGGATGTAGGCGACGCCGCCCTTGCCCGACTGGCTGTTGACCCGGATGACCGCCTCGTAGGTGCGTCCGACGTCGTGCGGGTCGATCGGCAGGTACGGGGCCTCCCAGTCGATCTCGGAGACGTCGATCCCCTGCTCGGCCGCGCGGCGCTCCAGGTCCTCCAGGCCCTTCTTGATCGCGTCCTGGTGCGAGCCCGAGAACGCGGTGTAGACCAGGTCGCCGGCGTACGGGTGGCGCGGGTGCACGGGCAGGTTGGTGCAGTACTCGACGGTGCGGCGCACCTCGTCGATGTCGCTGAAGTCGACCTGCGGGTCGATGCCCTGGCTGAACAGGTTCATGCCCAGCGTCACCAGGTCGACGTTGCCGGTGCGCTCGCCGTGACCGAACAGGCAGCCCTCGACGCGGTCGGCGCCGGCCATGACCGCCAGCTCCGTCGCGGCGACGGCGGTGCCCCGGTCGTTGTGCGGGTGCACCGAGATGCAGACGCTCTCGCGGCGCGAGACGTTCCGGCTGAACCACTCGATCTGGTCGGCGTAGACGTTGGGCGTCGCGGACTCGACCGTGGCGGGCAGGTTGAGGATGATCTCGCGGCCGGCCTCGGGCTGCCAGACGTCCATGACCGCCTCACAGACCTCCAGCGAGAAGTCCAGCTCGGCGCTGGAGAAGATCTCAGGGCTGTACTGGTAGCCGAACTCGGTGCCGGCCATGTTCAGCTCGGCGTGCTTCATCACCAGCTCGGTGCCGTGCGTGGCGATGGCCTTCACCTCGTCGCGCGAGGCGTTGAACACGACGCGGCGGAACAGCGGCGCGACCGCGTTGTAGAGGTGGATGTTGGCCCGGCGCGCGCGGCCAGCGACTGGGTGGTGCGCTCGATCAGGTCCTCGCGGGCCTGGGTCAGCACCGAGATGGTGACGTTGTCGGGGACCGCGTCCTCCTCGATCAGCGAGCGCACGAACGCGAAGTCCGTCTCGGACGCCGACGGGAAGCCGACCTCGATCTCCTGGTAGCCCATGCGCACCAGCAGGTCGAACATGCGGCGCTTGCGGGCCGGGGTCATCGGGTCGATCAGCGCCTGGTTGCCGTCGCGCAGGTCGGTGGAGAGCCAGCGCGGGGCCTGCGTGATCCGCCGGCTGGGCCACGTGCGGTCGGGCAGGTCGATCGGGGGGAAGGCGCGGTAGCGGCCGAACGGCATCGGCGAGGGCTGCTGGGGCGAGACGGCGTTGTTCTTCATGGGGACTCCTCGTGCTGGGTGTCAGGGGGCGCCACCCGGAGGTGGCAGGCGGCCGGCCATGACGAGAACCCGCGTCCGAGGAGTCCGACCTAGAGGGCCTCGGCGCGGCAGCGAAGGAGGAGGTTCGCGTAACGCATCGCCACCTAGGCTAGCAGCATGACCGACGACCTCTCGACGTCCGGCTCCTACGTGAAGCCCGGGGCCCAGTTCGACCGCGACATGAGCTACATCCCCGACCGCGTGACCAAGGACGGCGGCGAGCCGGTCGACGGCCGCGCCGGCACCGGCCACCCCTCCCCCGACGACGCCCCGCGCTGGCCGGTCGAGGCCGGCCGTTACCGCCTCGTCGCCGCGTACGCGTGCCCGTGGGCGAACCGGTCGATCATCGTGCGCCGCCTGCTCGGCCTGGAGGACGCGATCAGCCTCGGCACCCCCGGTCCGACCCACGACAAGCGCAGCTGGACCTTCGACCTCGACCCCGGCGGCGTCGACCCGGTGCTCGGCATCGAGCGGCTGCAGGACGCCTACCTGGCCCGCTATCCCGACTACCCCAAGGGCATCACCGTGCCGGCCCTCGTCGAGGTCGCGTCCGGCCAGGTCGTCACCAACGACTTCCCGTGGATCACCCACGACTTCTTCTTCGAGTGGACCGAGCACCACCGTCCCGGCGCGCCCGACCTGTGGCCCGAGGCCACGCGCGACGAGATGGAGGACGTCATGAAGCGCGTCTTCACCGAGGTCAACAACGGCGTCTACCGCTGCGGCTTCGCCGGCTCCCAGGAGGCCTACGATGAGGCGTACGACCGGCTGTGGACGGCGCTGGACTGGCTCGAGGAGCGGCTCTCGACCCGGCGCTACCTCATGGGCGACCACGTCACCGAGGCCGACGTGCGGCTGTTCACGACGCTGGCCCGGTTCGACGCGGTCTACCACGGCCACTTCAAGTGCAACCGCCAGAAGCTCACCGAGATGCCGGTGCTGTGGGCCTACGCCCGCGACCTGTTCCAGACCCCGGGCTTCGGCGACGAGACCGACTTCGAGCAGATCAAGCAGCACTACTACGTCGTGCAGACCGACATCAACCCGACGCAGGTCGTGCCGAAGGGCCCGGACCCGCTCGTCTGGCTGACGCCCCACGGGCGCGAGGAGCTCGGCGGCTCGCCGTTCGGCGACGGCACCCCGCCGGCGCCGCGCGCGGACGCTAGCCGCGCGGCCGGGCCCGGAGCCGGCCGCG
>NZ_JBNFNZ010000221.1:0-4006 GCF_057364525.1 Aeromicrobium sp. PFPM2_SD2 | reverse complement strand
GTCCTCGTCGGCGACCGCGTCCATGCGGCCGAGCAGGTCGGCGTACTCGGTGGCCCGGGCGCCGTAGGCCCGCGCGACGGCGTCGGTCATCGCCGCAGGCTACGCGCCGGGCGCGTCCTAGGGTCGGGGCCATGCCGACCGACGCACCGCTATCCGACCTGTACGACGTCATCGCCCGCCGCCGCGACGTGCGCGCCGAGTTCACCGGGGACCCGGTGGCCGACGACGTGCTGCGGCGCGTGCTGGGGGCCGCGCACGCCGCGCCGAGCGTCGGCCACAGCCAGCCGTGGGACTTCGTCCTCGTGCGCGAGCCCGCCACCCTGGACGCGTTCGCGACCCACGTCGCCGACGAGCGCGACACCTTCGCGGCGAGCCTGCCGGCCGAGCGCCGCTCGACGTTCGACCGGATCAAGATCGAGGGGATCCGCGAGTCCGGGCTCGGCGTCGTCGTCACCTACGACCCGACGCGCGGCGGCCAGCACGTGCTCGGCCGGCACGCGATCGCCGACGCCGGGCTGTACTCGGTCTGCCTGGCCATCCAGAACCTGTGGCTCGCCGCGACCGCCGAGGGCCTCGGCGCGGGCTGGGTGTCGTTCTACCGCGAGCCGTTCCTGCGCGAGCTGGTCGGGGCGCCCGACCACGTCCGGCCGGTGGCCTGGCTGTGCCTGGGCGCCGTCGAGCGGCTGCAGGACGTGCCCGACCTCGAGCGGCACGGCTGGCGCACCAGGCGTCCGCTCGAGCAGGCCGTGCACGCCGAGCGCTACCCCCGCTGAGCTACTCGATCGTCGACGAGACGGCCCACAGGTCGACGCCGCCGTCGACCGCGTGCTGCTCGATCGCGGCGATCTCGTCGTCGGTGAAGTCGGTGCGGGCGGCCGCGGCGAGGTTCTCGTCCAGCTGGGCGACCGACGAGACGCCGATCAGCGCCGACGTGACGCCACCGGGGCGCAGGACCCAGGAGACCGCCATCTGCGCCAGCGTCTGCCCCCGGCCGCGCGCGACCTCGGCCAGCCCGCGCACGCGGTGCAGGTTCTGCTGGGCGACCTCGTCGTCGAAGCTCGGCCGCTGCTGGGCCCGGTCGGGGTCGGCGGCGTCGACGTACTTGTCCGTGAGCAGGCCCTGGGCGAGGACGGTGAACGCGATCGAGCCCATGCCGGCCTCGTCCAGGACGTCCAGCAGCCCGCCCTCGACCCAGCGGTTCAGCAGGGAGTACGACGGCTGGTGGATGACCAGCGGCGTGCCCAGCTCGCGCGCCACGGCGACGGCCTCGCGGGTGCGCTCGGGCCCGTAGGAGGAGATGCCCACGTAGGTCGCCTTGCCCTGGCGCACCGCGGTGTCGAGGGCGCCGATCGTCTCCTCGACGGGCGTGTCGGGGTCGGCCCGGTGGGAGTAGAAGACGTCCACGTGGTCGACGCACATCCGCTGCAGGGACGCGTCGAGGCTGGCGAGCAGGTACTTGCGCGAGCCGAGGTTGCCGTAGGGTCCCGGCCACATGTCCCAGCCGGCCTTGCTGGAGATGACCAGCTCGTCGCGGTACGGCTTGAAGTCGGTGCGCATCATCCGGCCGAAGTTCTCCTCGGCCGAGCCGTACGGCGGGCCGTAGTTGTTGGCCAGGTCGACGTGCGTGATGCCGTGGTCGAAGGCGTGGCGCAGGATCTCGCGCTGGCTGTCGAACGTCCGGTTGTCGCCGAAGTTGTACCAGAGGCCGAGCGAGATCGGCGGGAGCAGCAGCCCCGAGCGTCCGACCCGGCGGTACTCCAGCTGCTGGTGGCGGTCGGCGGCGGCGACGTACGGCCGGTGGGTCTCGGGGACGTCGGCGGCGTAGTAGGGGGTGCTCACGTCCTCACGCTAGCGACGCGCGGGCGGCCCGCACCCGGGAGGCGGA
Source organism: Aeromicrobium sp. PFPM2_SD2 (assembly GCF_057364525.1). Lineage (NCBI taxonomy): Bacteria > Bacillati > Actinomycetota > Actinomycetes > Propionibacteriales > Nocardioidaceae > Aeromicrobium > Aeromicrobium sp. PFPM2_SD2. Next base: position 2,121 of record NZ_JBNFNZ010000221.1, on the reverse strand, counting down.
CCCGGCGGGAGGTGACGATCGGCGACCGGTCCGTCAGCATCCTCTGTCCTGGTGTGGGTTTCGCGGCTACTGTTCGTCTCGGAAGGGGCACCCCATGACGGCTGAGCACGTCCTGGTCTTGAACGCGAGCTACGAACCGTTGCAGCGCGTGTCGGTGCGCCACGCCATCAAGATGCTCGTGCGCCAGGTCGCGGTGGTCGAGGAGGCCACCGACCAGGACTTCGGCCCGTTCAAGGTGCCCAAGGTGCTGCGGCTCGTCCGCTACGTGGTGATGCGCTGGACGCACGGCCGCGCCCGGGTGTGCACGAAGGCGGCGATCAAGGCCCGCGACAAGATGTGCGCCTACTGCGGCGGCCACGCCGAGACCGTCGACCACGTCGTGCCGCGCAGCCGCGGTGGGACGCTCAGCTGGGAGAACGCGGTCGCCGCGTGCCTGCGCTGCAACCACCGCAAGGCCGACCGCACCCCGGCCGAGGCCGGGATGACGCTGCTGCTGACGCCGGCCGCCCCCCGCCACGGCGCCCTGGTCTAGCTCCTCGGGCTGGCTGGCTGGCCGTGCGGGGCCGGGGCGGTGAGTGGGCAACCGAACGCTCAGCCGAGCGGTGAGTCGTCCACCTCAGGACCTCCCGCGCTGGTGGACCACTCACCGGCCCACGTCGGGGCTGGTGGACCACTCACCGCTCCACGACGGCGAGGCGGCGGGGGAGGGTCAGAGGCCGGCGGACTCGTAGATGTCCTCGAGCGCGTCGAGGTAGGCGCCGGTGTCGTCGCCCGCGGCGGCCTGGGCGGCCTGGGCGCGGGCGATGATGTCGGCTGCGACCTGCTCGTAGCGGGCGTGCCAGGCCTCTGCGTCGAACTGCCAGTAGCCGCAGGTGTAGAAGTCGCTCTGCGGCCAGCCCAGCACCTTGCGCAGGTGACGGCGGACGGCGCGGCTCGCGCGGGCCTCGCCGGCGAACCAGACGTACCGCTCGCCGCTGGTCTCGGGCAGGCTGCGGCCGACGACCGCGCGGGTGAGCGCCTCCTCGACGCCGCGCTCGTCCTGGACGACCTGCCAGGTGATGGTGACGTCGCCGGGCGACGGGAGGTCCAGCTCGTCCGCCGCGTCGGTGAGGACGACGACCGCCTCGGCGCGCTGCCCGGGACGCAGGCCGCGCAGGATGCGGGCCAGCGCGGGGACGCCGGTGATGTCGCAGACCAGCAGCTGCCAGGGGACGTCGGCGCCGGCGGCGTACAGGCCGTGCGGCTCGACGATGCCCACCTGCGAGCCGATCGCGCAGTCGCGGGCCCAGGCCGCGCCCGGGCCGACGTCGTGCAGCGCCACGTCGACGTCGACCTCGACACCGGCGGCCGTCTCGCGGTGGTCGGAGATCGTGTAGACCCGGCTGATCGGCTCGACCGCGCCCTCGGGGAAGGTGACGTTGAACTTCTCGTCGATCGTCGGGAGGGACAGCTCGGCGCCCTCCGGGGCGATGAGCACCCGCACGTACTCGTCGGGGACGCCCGTGGTCGCCAGCTCCGGGAGCGCCAGGGTGAGGCGCACCAGGTGGGCGGACAGCGGACGCCGGTCGGCGACGGTGGCGCGGTAGGTCTGCATCGGGTTCCTCTCGGCGGACTACTTAGGGAAGGCTAACCGACACCTCCTCAGAAGCCCAGGTTGGTAGCCTCGACGGGTGACCCGAGCCCTGCGCGTCCGACCGATCACCTCCGAGCAGCACCTGGCGTTCCTGCGTTCGCAGCCGTCGGCGAGCTTCCTGCAGACCCCGGCGTGGGGGCAGGTGAAGAACGAGTGGCGCAGCGAGTCCGTCGGCTGGTTCGACGGCGACACCGTCGTGGGCGCCGGCCTCGTGCTCTACCGCAAGGTGCCCAAGCTGGACCGCTACCTGGCCTACCTCCCCGAGGGCCCCTCGATCGAGTGGCACGCGGCGACGCTGGCGGACTGGCTGACGCCGCTGCGGGCGCACCTCAAGGCGTCTCACGCGTTCGGCATCCGCATGGGACCGCCGGTCGTGCGCCGCCGCTGGCACGCCGACACGATCAAGAAGGCGCTGGCCGACGACGGGCTGCGCACGCTGGGGGAGGTGCCGGCCGACGAGGCCGACCCCGCCGCCGAGGCCGTGCGCG
>NZ_JBNFNZ010000220.1:0-4010 GCF_057364525.1 Aeromicrobium sp. PFPM2_SD2 | reverse complement strand
GCACCGGCGGTGCTCGGCGCCTCCACCGCCGCGGCCATCCGCTCGAGGAAGTCGTCGGCGGGCACGACGTCGGGGTCGGCGAGCAGCACCCACGCGCCCTCGGCCGCGCGCAGTCCGTGCTCGAGCGCGGCGCCGCGACCGGCGTCCGGGAGCGCCATGACGCGCGCGGTCGGGCGTCCCTCGGCCCAGGCCTGCACCGTGGAAGCCGTGTCGTCGTCCGCGCCGGCGACGACGAGCACCACGTCGAGCCGCGACGGGCCGAGCGTCTGGCGCTCCAGCGCGGCCAGGAGGTCGCCGGGGTGCGGCGCACTCGCGCCGAGCGGCACGACGACCGAGAACGTCGCCCCCGTCCCGGTGCGCGACGGGCCGGACGGGGCGGACGCGGGGTCCAGACCGCTCGACATGCGTCTCCTTTCGGGCGCCGACTATCCTGTGCCCGGCGGCCGCGCACCACTCTAGGTGCGTCGTGCTCGCCGAACCCATCCGTCTTCCCCCCCCGGAGGCTCGTCCGTGACGCTGCGCACCGTGGCCGGCCTCGCGCTGGCGTCGATCCTGCTGGCGGGCTGCTCCTCGCCCACCGGCGAGGACGACGCGCCGACCACGGCCGCGTCCCCGTCGCCGAGCGCGAGCCCCACCCCGACGACGCCGGCCACGACGGCGCCCACGACCGAGGCCGCGCCGAAACCGGCCATCACGCCGGAGCCGCGCCGCGCCCCCGAGGACCAGGTCACCTACGGCGACCGCGAGTGCCACCAGGGCAAGGCCAGCAGCACGGTGCTCACCTGCACCTTCGGCGACCCCGAGGGCGACGTCACGATCGTCGCGGTCGGCGACTCGAAGACCGAGCAGTACCTGTCGGTGCTCGACGCGGTCGGCAAGGAGCGCGGCTGGCGGGTCATCGGGATGACCAAGTCGGCCTGCGCGTTCAGCACCGCCCAGCTCACGGGCGGCTCCCAGCCGAACAAGACGTGGCGCAACTGCGAGCAGTGGAACCGCAAGGCGCTGCGCAAGATCGAGCAGCTGCAGCCCGACGCCGTCCTCACCGCCCTCTACAAGCTCAAGGTGCCCAAGTTCGGCCGGTCGCTGAGCTCGGTGGACCAGAAGACGCTCATGGCCGAGGGCATCCACGACGCGCTCGCCCGCACCGGCGTGCCCTCGGTCGTCCTGCGCGCCACCCCGCGCGCCCAGTCCGGCGACGACATCGCCCAGTGCGTGGCGCGCCACCCGAAGGACACGTCGCGCTGCGACATCACCGGTGACACCGTGACCGACCCCGAGCTGGTCTGGAGCCGCACCGCGATGGGCCTCATCCTGGACGACCTCGACGAGGCCACCTCGATGTCGATCAACAACCTCATCTGCTCCAGCGAGCGCCGCTGCGAGGCGGTCGCGGACGGCATCCTGCGCTACCGCGACTCGCACCACCTGACCGAGACGTTCCTGCTGTCGGTCGCGGACGCGTTCGGGGCCCGGCTGGAGCGGGCGCTCGTGCGCGTGGGCGTCCTGTCGTGAGCCGCCGGCTCGTCGGGCTCGTCGTCCTCGCCGTGGTGGCGGCGCTGCTGGCGGGGGCCTGCTCCTCGGACACGCTGCGCCGGCTGACCGGCAGCGACGTCGGCTACTCCCCCGCCCCGTGGGACGCCAAGGACGACGAGATCGACTACGGCGACCGCACCTGCCACCAGCGCAAGGACGAGGCCGCGGTGCTGACCTGCGAGTTCGGCGACCGCGACGGCGACGTGCACCTGGTCGTCGTCGGCGACTCCATGACCGAGCAGTACCTGCCGGCGATGGACGAGGTCGGGCGCGACCGCGGCTGGCGCATCACCGGCATGACCAAGTCCGCGTGCCCGTTCTCGAGCGCGACCCTGGACGACCGCCGCACCGCGCGCATCGAGAGCTGCGAGGCCTGGAACGCTGCCGCGATCGAGCGCATCCGCGAGCTGCGCCCCGACGCCGTCGTGTCGGCGCTGTACCTCATGCGCGGCCTGGACCACACGACCGTGCGCGCCGGGCTGGCCCGCTCCCTGGGCGAGCTCGCCGACGCCGGCGTCCCGGCGGTGCTGATCGACCAGGCGCCGCGCGCCCGCGAGGACGTCGTGGAGTGCCTCGAGGACGACCCCGAGCAGCCCGGCCGCTGGAAGACCAGCCAGCCGACGCCGAGCGCCGACAGGTAGCTCAGCACGGTCGTGGCCGCGAGCAGCAGCGCGGCGACCACCGACCGCAGCAGCACGAGCAGCATCACGAGCACGACGCCCAGGACGATCGGGACGAGCAGCGACCGGTCGTCGGACGCGGTGGCGCGCTCGTCGAGGTCCTCGGCGTCCGCGCCGCCCACGAGCGCGTCGGGGTCGGCGTCGTCGAGGGCGGTGCGCAGCTCCTCGATCGTCCGCAGGCTGGCGTCGGTGCCCGGGCTCGCCGAGAGCGTCACCGAGATCTCGGCGTAGCGGTCGTCGCGGCGCTCGACGGACGCGTCCTGGACGCCGTCGACCTGCTCCGCCGCCTGCGCGACGTCCTCGGCGCGGTCGGCGGTCACGACGACGGTGGTGGGGGAGGAGATGCCCCCGGGGAAGCTCTCCGACAGCGTCTTCTGCGCGGCGATCGACTCCGGCTCCTCGAGGAACTGCTCGCTCTGGCCCAGGCCGGTGCGCAGGTTCAGCAGCGGCGCGGCCATGGCGACGAGCGCGACGAGGCTGACCACCAGGACCGTCACCGGGCGGCGGGTGACGCCGGTGCCGAGCCGGCCCCAGAACCCGCTGTACTCCTTGCCCTCCTGGCCCTGGCGGGGGACGAACGGCCAGAACAGCCAGCGTCCGGGCAGCACCATCGCCGAGGGCAGGACGACCAGGGCGTAGAGGACGGCCACGACGATGCCGAGCGCGCCCGCGGCGCCGATGCGGCTGACGAACGGGGAGTCGGCGAGGGTCAGGGCGACCAGGCCCAGGGCGACGGTGCCCGAGCTGGACAGGATGGCCGGCGCCGCGGCGCCGACGGCGTGCCGCATGGCGTCGCGCCGGTCGTCGTAGCGACGCAGCTCCTCGCGGTAGCGGGCGATGAGCAGCAGCGCATAGTTGGTGCCGGCGCCGAAGACGAGCACGGACGTGATGCCGGTGATGGAGCCGTCGATCGGCTCGTCGAGCCAGCTGGAGGCGTAGTCGAGCGCGACGGCGGCGACGCGGTCGCCCACGCCGATGACGGTCAGCGGCACGAGCCACAGCCACGGGCTGCGGTAGGTGATGAGCAGCAGGATCGCGACGACGGCGGCCGTGACGGCGAGCAGGCGGGTGTCGGCGCCGTCGAACACCTTCCCGAGGTCGGCCTGGACGGCGGGACCGCCGGTGACCTGGGCGGTGACGCGTCGGGCACCTGCTCGGCGACGACGTCGCGGACCTGCTGGACGTTGTCGGCGTTCTCGTCATTCGGCACGTCGGTGGGCAGCGGCACGGCGACGAGGGCGACCGTGCCGTCCTCGGACGGGATGGGCGGGCTGGCCTCGCCGAGGTCGGCGAGGGACGCGCGCAGGCCGGCGGCCGCGGCGAGGTCCTGCGGGGTGAGCTCCTCGCCGTCGCGCGAGAGGACGACGAAGGCCGGCGACTCCTCCGAGCCGGGCAGCTCGGCGGTCGCCTTCCGGGCCAGCGAGGACTCGGCGTCCGCGGGCAGGTTGGACCCGGCGCCGTTCCCCTCGACCGGGTCGGGGGCGAACATCATCACCAGGGCGGAGACGACGAGCGTCGCGAGCACGACGACGATCGAACGCCGGCGTCCCACCAGGTGCACGAACGGGACGCGCGATTTAGTTCGACTATCGAAAGAAGCCATGTCGCGATACTAGACTGGCGGTCGTGACGACGCCTCCCCAGCCGCCCGACGAGCGCCGCGCGGTGGTCTTCCTGCTCCAGGCGTTCTCGGCCGCGGCGCAGCGGTACGCGGAGGCGGCCGGCGCACGGCGCGGGATGCACCGCTCGGACCTGCACGCGCTGCTCGCCGTCATGCAGGCCTCGGTCGCGGGCCGG
>NZ_JBNFNZ010000219.1:0-4028 GCF_057364525.1 Aeromicrobium sp. PFPM2_SD2 | reverse complement strand
CCGCCGGGCTCGGTGCCGGTGACGCCCGCGGCGGCGAGCAGCTCGGCGAGCTCGGCGTGGCGGCCGACGAGCGGTGCGACGGGCGACGTCATGACGACATCCTGCCCCGCCGCACCGACAGGACGTCAGCGCTTGAGCGTCTTCTTGCCGCCGTGCAGGACGGTGATGATCTGCGCGAGCCGCCCCTCGGTCACCTTCGTGCGGGCGAACGTCACCAGCTCCAGCGGCGACGCGAAGCGCTGCACCGTGACCGCCTTGGCGTAGGTGAACTCCTTGAGCCCCTCGGCCCCGTGGATGCGGCCGAAGCCGGAGTCGCCGACGCCGCCGAACGGCAGCGTGGGCACGCCGGCGAACGAGATGACCGAGTTCACCGAGGTCATGCCCGAGCGGACGCGGCGGGCGATCTCCTCGCCGCGCGACCCGCTGAACACGGCACCGGCGAGGCCGTAGGCGGTGGCGTTGGTGCGCTCGATGGCCTCGTCCATGTCGCGCACCTTGTTGACGACGAGCGTGGGCCCGAACGTCTCCTCGGTGACGGCCAGCGAGTCCTCGGGGACGTCGGCCAGGATGGTCGGCTGCACGAACCGCTCGCCGACCGCGTCCGCGCCGCCGAGCAGCGCGCGGCCGCCCTTGGCCAGGGCGTCCTCGACGTGGCTGCGGACGACGTCCAGCTGCTTGGGCATGGTCATGGGGCCGTACTTGGCCTCGGGGTCCGAGCCGGCCCGGACGCCGAGCTCGCGCGCCCGTGCGGTGATCTCGGTGACGAACTGGTCGTAGACCTTCTCGTGGACGTAGACACGCTCGGTGCCGATGCAGGTCTGCCCGGCGTTCGACATGCTCCCCCACAGGGCCGCGTCGGCGGCGGCGCTGACGTCGCCGTCCTCGTCGACGATGAGCGAGTCCTTGCCGCCGGCCTCGATGACGACCGGGGTCAGGTTCTGCGCGCAGGCGGCCATGACCTTCTTGCCGGTGGCGGTCGAGCCGGTGAACGCCAGCTTGTCGACGTCGGCCAGGCACAGCGCGTTGCCGGTCTCGCCCAGGCCGGTGACGACCTGCAGGACGTCCTTGCCGCCGACCACCTCGCGCAGGGTGTCGACCAGCCACGTGCCGACACCGGGCGTGTACTCGCTGGGCTTGAACACGACGGTGTTGCCGGCCGCCAGCGCGTACGCGAGCGAGCCGATCGGGGTGAAGACCGGGTAGTTCCAGGGACCGATGACGCCGACGACGCCGAGCGACTTGTGCTCGACGAACGCCTTCTGGTTGGCCATGAGCAGGCCGGGGCTGACCTTGCGCGGGCCGAGCACCTTGCCCGCGTGCTTGGCCGCCCAGGCGATGTGGTCGATGGCGATGGAGATCTCCAGCAGCGCGTCGCCGTGCGGCTTGCCCATCTCGCGGTGGACGAGGTCGGCCAGCTGGTGCATGCGGCGGGTGATGACGCTGCGCCAGGTCAGCAGGATCTCGGCGCGGTCGTCGAAGCCGAGCCCGCCCCACCAGGCGTACGCGGCGCGGGCGCGGGCGACGGCGGCCTGCACGTCCTCGGCGGAGTGGACCGGGTGGACGCCGACGACGTCGCCGGTCGCCGGGTCGAGCGACTCGAACGTGGGGCGCGGGGCCTGCCCGGCGGTGTCGGGCGTGTCGATCGTGGCGGTCATCGGGACTCCTTGACGAGGTCGGCGGCCTTCTCGCCGACCATGATGGCGGGTGCGTTGGTGTTGCCGCGCGGGACGCGGGGCATGACGGAGGCGTCGGCGACGCGCAGGCCCTCGACGCCGTGGACGCGCAGCTGCGGGTCGACGACGCTGCCCTCGACCGTGCCCATCGCGCAGGTGCCGACCGGGTGGTAGAGCGTCTGCGCGAGGCGCCGCAGGTTGTCGACGAGCTGGTCGTCGGTGGGGTCGGCGACGTCGGGCATGAACGGGCCGCCGACGAGGTCCCGTAGAGGGGCCAGGTGGGAGATCTCGACCGCCTCGCGCAGCCCCGCGAGCATCGCGTCGAGGTCGGCCGGGTCGTCGAAGTAGGCCGGGTCGATCTCGGGGTGCCAGTGCGGGTCGGCCGAGCGCAGCCGCAGCGCGCCGCGGCTCTTCGGGTCGACCAGCGTCGGTGCGATGGTGAGCGACCGGCGGGTCGGCTCGTGGATGCCGTTGTCCCAGAAGCCGGTCGGCGCGAAGTGGATCTGCAGGTCCGGGTGCTCCACGGCGGCGCTGGAGGAGAAGAACGCCCCCGCCTCGCCGACGTTGGACGCCAGCATCGTGCGTCCGGTGGCCTTCCAGCGCAGCAGGTTGCCCAGCGTCTGCCCCTCGGCCAGGTCGGTCGTGCCGCGCGAGTGCAGGACGATCCCGGCCGCCGGGTGGTCGTGCAGGTTCTGCCCGACGCCGGGCGAGTCGACGACGACGTCGATGCCGTGCTCGCGCAGGTGGGCGCCCGGACCGATGCCCGACAGCATGAGCAGCTGCGGGCTGTTGATCGCGCCGCCGCTGAGGGCCACCTCGGCGTCGGCGTGGACGTCGTGGGTCGCGCCGGCGGACTCGTAGCGGACGCCCACGGCACGGGTGCCCTCGAGCAGCACCTTCGTGACGAACGCGCCGGTGCGGACGGTCAGGTTGGGGCGGGCCATCGCCGGACGCAGGTAGGCGTCGGCCACCGACCAGCGGCGGCCCTTCCTGTTCGTCACCTGGTACAGCCCGGCGCCGCGCTGCTCGGCCCCGTTGAAGTCGTCCGTGCGCTTGTGCCCGGCGGCGACGGCGGCGTCGACGAACGCGTGGCTCAGCTCGTGCGTGAAGGCGCGGTCCTCGACCCGGAGCGGACCGTCCGTGCCGTGCCAGGGACCGCCGAGCCGCTGGTTGCCCTCGGCCTTGACGAAGTAGGGCAGGACGTCGTCGAAGCCCCAGCCCTCGGCGCCGTACGCGTCGCGCCACTCGTCGTAGTCGGCCCGGTTGCCGCGGATGTAGATCATCGCGTTCATCGACGAGCAGCCGCCGAGGGCGCGCATGCGCGGCCAGTCGGCGCGCCGGCCGAGCAGCTGCTTCTGCGGGGTCGTCTCGTACTGCCAGTCCCAGGAGGTGCGGAACAGCGTCGAGAAGGCCAGCGGGATGCGGATCTCGTCGGCGTCGTCGACCGGGCCGGCCTCCAGCAGCAGCACCGAGACCGTCGGGTCCTCGCTCAGCCGGGCCGCGAGCACGCCGCCCGCGCTGCCCGACCCGACGACCACGTAGTCGAAGCGTTCCTGGGTCATGGGACCTCCTCGGTGACGTGCCTCACAACGTACTGCCGCGGCCCACCGTGACACAACCACTGTCACGTACGTCGCTCGACCGGCGGACGACGTCCGTGCGTGCTTGCATGAGAGCCATGACGACCACGACCCGGCACATCGACGCCACGCCCGACGAGGTGTGGAAGGTCCTGGAGGACGGCTGGCTCTACCCCCTGTGGGTGGTCGGCGCGTCCCGCATGCGCATGGTCGACGCAGGCTTCCCCGCCGTCGGCACCCGGCTGCACCACTCGGTCGGCAGCTGGCCGCTGCTCATCGACGACACCACCGAGGTGCTGGAGGTGACGCCGGGCCACAGCATCCTGCTCAAGGCCCGGGCGTGGCCGGCGGGCACCGCGGACGTCCGCGTCGTGCTGCACGCCGACGCGTGGCGTCGCGCCGGAGGGTTCGACGAGGCCTACGTCGGCTACGGCGGCGAGGACACCGACTTCGGCCAGCGCGTCGTGCGCGCCGGCCTGGACCTGGGCTGGGTCGGCGCCGCCCGGGCGTACCACCAGCACCACCCCACGACGTCCCCGCCGGTGCAGCACGTGGCCGACGTCGTGCGCAACGGCCGGCTGTTCCGCGACCGGTGGGGACGCTGGCCGATGACCGGCTGGCTGGACGCCTTCGAGGACCGTGGGCTCGTGCGCCGCCACGGCGACGACTACGTGGTCGTCCAGCCCGCGCCCGCGTAGACCGGCGCGCAGCGGGTACGCCCCGGCCATGGACGACAAGCGCACCCCCCACCGAGCGGGCCGTCACCGTCGCCGCC
>NZ_JBNFNZ010000218.1:0-4033 GCF_057364525.1 Aeromicrobium sp. PFPM2_SD2 | reverse complement strand
GAGAGCGACGTCTCGCACTTCGACGACGGCCCCGGTGCACCTGCTGACGACGTCCACGCTCCGCGCCCTCGAGGCCGCGCACGGCGAGCCGCTGGACCCGCGCCGCTTCCGCCCCAACCTCGTGCTCGCGACCGACGCCGAGGGGTACGTCGAGGACGACTGGACCGGTCGCGAGGTGGCGCTCGGCGACGCGGTCGTCCTGCGGGTCACGGCGCTCATGCCGCGCTGCGTCATGGTGAACCTGGCCCAGTGCGACGGCGTCCGGGCGGACGGCGGCGTGCTGCAGGCGGCCACGACGCGCACGCCGGCTCGGTCGGGGTGGTGGCCGAGGTGGTGCGTCCCGGCCGGGTGGCGGTCGGCGACCCGGTGCGGGTGCTCGGCTAGGCGGGCAGGTCGAACCAGACGGTCAGACCGACGCCCGCCTCCGGCGTCTCGAGCCCCATCTCTCCCCCGTGGGCCCGGACCAGGCGCAGCGCGGTGGTCAGCCCGATGCCGTGCCCCTCGCGTCGTGGCGCCGCGCTCGTAGAGGTCGAACAGCCCCTCCCGCCGCTCCGGCGGCACGCCCACCCCGTCGTCGGTGACGCCCACGCGCCAGGCGTCGTCGCGCCGCTCGGCCGCCACCCGCACCGTCGGCGGCGCCGGCCGGCGAACTTCAGCCCGTTCGAGAGCAGGTTGAGGGCCACGGCGTAGAGCATCCCGCCGTCGCCGCGCACGACCGGCAGGTCGTCGAGCACGACCGTGCCGCCCACTCGCTGCCGCTGGGCCTCGACGTCCGTGCGGGCTGCGGCGAAGACGTCCGCGAGCGACACCTCACCCGCGGTGAAGCGTCCGCCCCGGCGGGCCAGGCGCAGCACGTCGCCGATCATCGCGTCCATGCGGGCGGTCGCGCCGAGGATGCCGTCGACGACCGCGCGGCTGTCCGGGTCGGCGGCCACGACCGGCTCGGTGGCGAGCAGCTCGGCGTTGGTCTGGATGGCCGTCAGCGGGTTGCGCAGGTCGTGGCTGACCTGCCCGGCGAACAGGGCCAGGTGCTCGTTGGAGCGGCGCAGCTCGTCGCGGGTGCGGGTCAGGTCGGCCAGGGACTGCTCGAGCAGGCGGGTGCGCAGGCGCAGCTCGAGCATCTCCATCACCTGGCCGGCGAGCGTGCGCAGCGCCTGGACCTGCTGCTCGTCCAGCTCGCGCGGCGCGGTGTCGAAGACGCACATCCGGCCGATCGTCACCCCGTCGGGCGTCGTGATCGGGGCCGAGGCGTAGAAGCGGACGGCGTCGATCTCGCCGGTGACGAACGGGTTGTCGGCGAACCGGGGGTCCTGGCTGGCGTCCGCGACCACCACGGGGCGCGCCACCTCCTGCACCGCGGCGCACATCGAGTCCTCGCGCCGGCAGATGCTCGGGGAGACCCCCGACGTGACGACCTGGTGCTGCTCGGTGCTGGTGAGGATGTTGACCGCGGCGTACGGCACCCCGCACACCCGCGTGACCAGGTCGACGAGGGCCTGCAGCCCGGCGGGGACGGAGTCGTCCAGGGCGTCGTAGCGCTCGATCTCGGCGTCCACGACCTGAGCCGTGGTCCTCGCGTCCGGCACCGCCACCTCGTCCCCCGGGACGCCCCCTGCGTCCGCTCGCTCCCGATGGTAGGGGTGGCGGGTCCTGGGCGGCACCCGGTGACGTCCGCGTGCGGGACCGGCCGACCCGGGCCACGCTGGGGACCTCGCCAACGAAGGGGACCCGATGTTCTTGTTCTTCAGCAACCGCCTTGGCCTGGGCCAGCGCCCGCTGGCCGGCGTCGTCGTCGGTGACCACGGACGACGAGAACGCGCCGGGCACGTAGCCGATGCGCTTGCCGCGCAGGGCGTCGGTGCGCAGGGCCGACTTCCACTCGGCCGGACGCAGCGCGTTGTCGACGCGCGACGTCAGCAGGTCGGCCGGGTCGTTGCCGGTCGTCCGCGTGGCCGTGGCGTCCAGCAGCGACGCCAGGTCGGTGACCGACTTGGCGATCGGGCCGGCGTAGTCCGTCGCCCAGGTCAGCGGCATGACGCCGTTGGTGCTGGTGAGCCCGTCGGTGCCGCGGAAGGACGAGAGGCCGGCGCCGGTGGACGGCGCGTACAGCGAGACGCCGGTCTGGGTGCCCATGGCGGCGGGGGCCAGGTCCGCGCCCACGGCGACGGCCGAGCCGCCGCTGGAGCCGAACGAGGTCTTGGACGGGTAGAGCGCGTTCCACGTCTGCTTGAATCCGCTCTCGCTGAACGAGCCGGAGTTGGCGAACTCGGACAGGTTCGTCTTGCCGATGATCACGGCGCCGGCCTCGCGCAGCTTCTTGACCTGCCAGGCGTCCGCCTTCGGCTGCCAGTCCTTGAGCGCGAGCGTGCCGCCCGACGTCGGCATGTCCTTGGTGTCGTACAGGTCCTTGAGCGCGATCGGGACGCCGAGCAGGTCACCCTTCGTGCCGGCGGCGCGGGCCTTGTCGGCGGCGAGCGCCTGCGCGACGGCGTCCTTGGCGACGGTGATGAACGCGTGGAAGCCCAGGGCGCCGGAGTCGTAGGCCTCGATCCGGTCCAGGTACGCCTTCGTCACCTGCACGGAGGTGACCTTGCCGGCCGTCATGTCGGCCTGGAGCTGGGCGATGGTCTTCCCGGTCACGTCGTAGGCGACGTCCGTGGTCGGCACGACGTCCGCCTCCGCGGCGGGGAGCTTGAGCGGCTCGGCACCATCACACGTGACGGCGCTGAGGTCCCAGTTCTGCAGGGTGCAGATCTCGTCGATCGTGAGCCCGGAGAAGTCCGGCGCGGCCGCGAGGGCGGCGGTGTCGGCGGCGATCTGCGTCGTGTCGGAGGTCGCGCCGACCACGACGTACTGCAGCACCGACTCGGTGGCGCCCGGCGCGACGGTGAGCTCGCGGACGAAGCCGAGGTCGTTCGCCCGGCTGCCGGTCGGGGAGTACGGCGTGGTGAACGGGTCGGCCTGCTGGTCGCCGAGCGACTCGACGCCGGAGCCGACGACGACGCCGGTGGGCCGGGTCGTGCCGGGCGTCGTGGCCGCGATCCACGTGTCGGCGGGGTCGACCACGTCGTCGCCGCTGCTCGTGGCGCTGATCGTCGCCTTGTTCGGGCTGGCGGTGCCCGACGCCGGGTTCGGGACGTAGCCCGAGCCGAGCGAGCCGCCGAACGAGACGTCGACGGTGACCGGCTTCGCCGACGTGTTGGTGAACGTGTCGAAGAAGCTGGTCGTGCTGGTGTCCTCGGCGACCTGCACCGTGCGGGTCATGAGCACGTCGCCCAGGCGCACCGAGCGCGTCGAGCGGTACGACCCCGAGCCGTCCGCCGTCAGTCCGAAGCCGCGCATCATCTGGCCGTTCATGCGCGGCGCCGGGGTGGTGTCCACGCGCACGAAGACGTTGCCGAACCCCTCCATCCGCGAGCCCGAGACGTTGCGGATCGAGCCGGTGTCGAGTCCGGGCCGGCGGGAGTCGTTGATGTTGACGGTGGCGCCGTTGGCGGTGGGGACGCTGGTGAGCGCCTGCGCCGGGGGCGCGGTGAGGGCGCCGAGCGCGATCGCCGCGGCCACCGGGACGGCGGCACGGCGGACGACGCGGCGTCCGGGGGAGGAGGATGACATCGGGGCAGGCGCCTTCCGGGCGGGAACGGGGGACGCCCCGTTTCTATGCACCGCGTGTGTGCGGCGCGCCTCCTCGTTGCCGCCCCGTAACGATCAGGGACGCTGTGGGTCGGGCGTGTTTCGGGGCGCAACTGCCCCGCGGGCGCTCCCTAGCGCTGGCGGACGTACCGGGCCCAGGCGAAGCAGTACAGGCCGAAGGCGAGCAGGCCGAGCGCGATCGCGGTGAGCAGGTACGGCCTGAACGGCTGGTCACGCAGGGTGCTGAGCGCGTCGTCGAGGCCGCCGGCCTTCTCCGGGTCGTACGTCGCCGCCGCCCACAGGAACAGCACGCCGACCACGGCGATGGCGGCGCCCTTGGCCACGTGGCGACGGTGCCGGTGATCATCACCGGCTTCTCGGTGCGCCCGGCCAGGGCGTC
>NZ_JBNFNZ010000217.1:0-4038 GCF_057364525.1 Aeromicrobium sp. PFPM2_SD2 | reverse complement strand
AGTCGACGCTCCACAGGCCGCGCAGCTCGGCGGCGAGGTCCGTCCGCCGCGACGGCACCGCCGCCGTCGACCAGCAGCTGTGCGAGCAGGAGGGCCTGCTCGGTGTCGTCGGTGATGCTCCCGGCGGGCATGCCCGCGGCGATGCGCTGGTGCGGTCCGGCGGCCACCAGCCCGGTGATCGGGCCGTGGTCAGCGAGGATCTGCGTGCGGCTCATCGACTGGGTCGGCATGCCCAGCGCGTCGCCCAGCGCCAGCCCGGTCAGGGCGCCGAGCGCCCGGTCGTACGTCGTCACGGTCACATCGTGCCAGGGCGCCGCAGGGTCAGGTCGGGCGCCGACTCGCCCGTAGCTCTGCCACGCCGTGGAGCACGCCGCTCACGATCGTGCCGAGGAAGACGAACGCCCAAGCGGCGAGCACCACCAAGAAGGCCGGGTCCTCGCGTTCCGCCGCGGCCTCGATCCAGGCACCAACGTCGAACACCCCGGTCCAGCGCAGCACCCAGGACGCCACGATGCATCCCACGAAGACCGGACCCAGGACGCGGTAGACCCTCCGCGCACGGGCGCCCCAGCGGGGCAACGGTCGGTCGGCCACGGAGAGCATCCTCCCAAGACGGCGCCGCGGCGTCAGCGGTTCACAGCACCCCGCGCGGACGCAGCTGGACGCTGATGCGTCCGCCGACCGGCTTGGCTGTCTTGAGCACGGCGTGCTCCCAGGTGCGCTGGCAGCTGCCGCCCATGACGACGAGGTCGCCGTGGCCGAGCGTGAAGCCGATCTGCTCGCCGCCGCCGACCGGTCGCAGGCTCAGCCGCCGGTGCTCACCGAGCGACATGATGGCGACCATCGTGTCGGCGCTGCGGCCCCGTCCGATGCGGTCGCCGTGCCAGGCGACGCTGTCGCGCCCGTCGCGGTAGTAGCAGAGCCCGGCGGTGGCGAACGGCTCGCCGAGCTCGGGCAGGTAGTGCCGGGTCAGCGCCTCGCGCGCCTCGCCGATGACCGGGTGCGGCCACGCCTCGCGCTCGCCGTAGAAGCACAGCAGCCGCGGCACGTCGACCACCCGGTCGTACATCTCGCGCCGCTCCGCCCGCCACGGGACGTGCTGCTGCAGGTGCAGGTACAGCTCGTCGGCCCCGGCGACCCAGTCGCGCCGCACGTCGACCCACGCACCGCGGCTGAGCTCGGTGCGCTCGACCGTGCCGCCGAGCTCGCCGAGCGACGGCTCGGAGGCGGTGTCGAGCAGGGAGCCCTGGAAGAACGCGTCCATGCCGGCAGCGTACGCCGGTTCGAACACATGTTCCAGCCCCCGCAGTGCGGCACGATGTCCCCCATGGACGCGTGGGACGCCATCTGGGCGGAGGTCGACCGGCTGCTGGGCGGCGGGAGCGAGGACGTGCCGGCGCTGACCGCGCACGTGCGGGCGGCGCAGGAGGCGCACGTCGTCGACCGCGAGCTGCGGCCCGAGGCGACGGCCCGCTGGCTCGTCGCGCTGGCCGACGCGTGCCGCCGACTCACCGAGACGCACCCGGACGACGACACGGACACCGAGATCGCCACGATGCGGATGATCGCCACGCGCTGGCTGCGCCCGGCCCGCATGGGCCCCCTGCCCGCGCGCGACTGACGCCGGACGCACGACCGCTCCCCGAGCCGGTCGAGGGGATCCCCGTCGACGGGCTCAGCGAGCGGCGTGCGGCTCCGGGCGCGGTGTCGCGCTAGCGGACCGGGTGGGCGTCGGAGCGCCGTCGGCGCCCTTCGCGTCGTCGGCCTCGCCGACCGGCGTGGGCTCGGAGACCTCGCCGTCCTCCTCCAGCGGCGGCACGACGGTGATCTCGTCGAGCGCGGCGCTGTGGTCGCCGGGCACCGAGTCGGCCGGCTCGACGACGAGGGCGAACTCGCCGTCGTGGTCCTCGACGCCGGTCGCGACGGCGTCGACGACGGCGGCACGGGCCAGCTGCTGGTGGACGATGATCGGGTCGTGCCGCAGGTCCTTCCAGATGGCCAGGCACAGCGCTACGACCACGAACGTGAACGGCAGCGACGCGACGATGGTGATCGCCTGCAGGCCGTTGAGCGCGTCCGCCTCGCCGTTGCCGGCGACCAGCATGATCGCCGCCACCGCGCCGGTCAGGACGCCCCAGAACACCACGGTGACCTTCGACGGGGTCTCGCTGCCGCGCTCGCTGAGCGTGCCCATGACGAGCGAGGCGGCGTCCGCGCCGGAGACGAAGAAGATGGCCACCAGGGCCATGACCAGCACGGCGGTGACGGACGCCGCCGGGTACTGCTCGAGCAGCGCGAACAGGCTGGTGTTGGAGTCGACCGAGCCCTCCTCGCCGACGAGGCCGCCGGTGGTGCGCTGCCCGTCGATCGCGGCGCCGCCGAAGATCGCGAACCAGACGAGGCTGACCAGCGTCGGGACGAGCAGCACGCCGGTGACGAACTGGCGGATGGTGCGGCCGCGGCTGATGCGGGCGATGAACATGCCGACGAACGGCGTCCAGGACATCCACCAGGCCCAGTAGAAGATCGTCCAGCTGCCCAGCCAGGCGTCCATGTCGCCGCCGCTGGCCCCGGTGCGCGAGGCCATCTCGGTCATCTGCCCGGCGTACTCGCCCAGCGTGGTCGGCAGCAGGTTGAGGATCAGCAGCGTCGGACCGACGACGAAGACGAAGACGGCCAGCAGCAGGGCCAGGACCATGTTGGTGTTGGACAGCCACTGGATGCCCTTCTCCACGCCCGACACGGCGGACGCGACGAAGGCGACGGTCAGGACGGCGATGATGCCGACGAGCACGGGCGTGCCGACCGAGCCGACCCAGCCCTCGAACTCCATGCCGCCGGCGATCTGCAGGGCACCCAGGCCGAGCGACGCGGCCGAGCCGAACAGGGTGGCGAAGATGGCCAGGACGTCGACGACGCGACCGAACCAGCCCTCGGACCTGCGGCCCATGAGCGGCCAGAACGCGGCCGACAGGCGCTGCGAGCGTCCGGCGCGGTACGTGCCGTAGGCGATGACCAGGCCGACGAGGGCGTACATCGCCCACGGGTGCAGGCCCCAGTGGAACATCGTGGTCGCCATCGCCGTGCGCAGCGCCTCGGCCGACTCGGCCTCGGTCGTGCCCGGCGGCGGCGACACGAAGTGGGTGAGCGGCTCGGCGGCGCCGAAGAACATCAGGCCGATGCCCATGCCGGCGCTGAACATCATGGCGATCCAGCTCAGCGTGCGGAACTCGGGCTGCTCGCCGTCACGGCCCAGCGGCACCTGGCCGTACTTGCTGGCCGCCAGCCAGATGACGAAGACCACCAGGAACGAGGCGGTCAGGACGTAGAACCAGCCGGCACCCTCGATGACCTTGCCCTGCAGGCTCGACGCGGTGGACGAGAGCCCGGAGCTGCTGACGAGCCCCCAGACCACGAAGGCGATGGCGAACAGTCCGGTGACCGCGAAGACGACGGGGTCGACCCGGTCTCGCCACCCTCCTCCCGTTGGTGCGTCGGTGGTCGGGCGCGCGATGGCCATGTACGTCTCCTCGTGGTCGATTGCACGTCACACGTGCCGACATGACGGGGCAGACGGCACGAGCCGTCTGACTTCGTTACGTCAACCCGGCGCGATGCGCGAATCGAACGAGGAGCGGCGGCGTCAGACGCGGCTGCCGCGCAGCTGGGCCAGGTACACGAACGCCGCGACCGTGCCGAGCAGGTTGAGCAGCGACAGCGGCTCCCAGATCAGCAGGTGGGCGACGAGCGCGAGCACCAGGATGATCAGCCAGTTGCGCTTGGGCATGGAGTAGGAGAAGTCCGCGTCCTTGCGGGCCACGCAGTCCACGAGCGCGAACGCCTTGACCGCGAGCAGGACGAGCGTCAGCAGCAGCGCGATGCCGCTCTGCACCTCGAAGAAAGTCACGTCGTCACCCTACCGACCGGCCGCCGGGGACGGCGCCGCTGCGGCGACACGGGGCCCCCGCAGCAGCGTCGTCCTCGTCGGTCACTCCTGGGCGTCGGGCTGCGGCGGCCGGCGCGTTCTGCGACGGGGTG
>NZ_JBNFNZ010000216.1:0-4045 GCF_057364525.1 Aeromicrobium sp. PFPM2_SD2 | reverse complement strand
TCCCCAGGCCCGGCGGACGCGCTCGCGACGCAGCGCGGCGGCCAGGTGCAGCCCCAGCAGGACCACGAGCGCCCACGCGACGAGACCGAGCAGCACGTCCACCGCGCCCAGCACGGCGACCTGCGTCCAGACCGGGACGTCGCCCCGGCTCACGAACTGGGGCAGGACCGCGGCGAAGAACAGCACCGCCTTGGGGTTGAGCACGTTGGTCGTCAGCGCCTGCACGAAGCTGGCCCGTGCGGAGGCGGGCGACGGCGTCGGGTCGTGGACCGGCGCGTCCGCGGTCCTGCGGAAGGTCGGCAGCACGAGTCGTCCGCCGAGGTACAGCAGGTAGAGACCGCCCAGCACGCGGATCGCGGTGAGCAGGTCCGGGTGCCGAGCGAGCACGATTGAGAGGCCGGCGACCGCCAGGACGACGTGGACGCACAGGCCGACCTGGGCGCCGAGCGCCGCGGCGACACCGGCCCGGGGGCCGCGCGTGGCCGCGCGCAGGATCACGACGAAGTCCGGGCCGGGCACGAGGTACGCGACGAGCACGACCCCGACGAAGGCCCACCAGCTGACGTCCATCCGTCGAGGGTGTCATCAGCGGCGGCTCCCGACGACTCGGGAGGCGCGGGTGACTCCCCCGGGTCGAGGGAGCCGGGACTGAGCCCGCGCCCGGATACCGTCCGGCCCATGAACGTGCCGGGAACCCGCCGCCTGCTCCGTGCCCGCCGCTGGTCGCCGCCGCCGGCGCCGTCCGAAGCAGGACGCACCCCGCTCACTCGGTCGTTCGACGTGGTGGCCCGCATCGCGACCGGCCCGGGCCCCGAGGACGTCGTGTTCGACCGCGACGGCCGCCTGCTCGCCGGCACGGCCGACGGCGCGGTCGTGCGCATCGACCTGTCCCGCGGCCAGCGCACCGTCCTGGCCCGCACCGGCGGACGTCCGCTCGGCCTGGAGCCGTCGCACGACGGCGGTGTGCTGGTCTGCGACCACGACCGCGGGCTGCTGAAGGTGCACCCGGACGGCGGGGTCGAGGTGCTGGTCGACACGCTGGGCGGGGAGCCGCTGCGCTTCGCCAGCAACGTGGTCGAGTCGCTCGACGGCACGATCCACTTCACCGTCTCCACCCGGCGCTGGGACCTGGAGCACTACCTCGGGGACGTGCTCGAGCACTCGCGCACGGGTCACCTGGTGCGCCGCGACCGGGACGGCACGGTGACCGTGCTGGCCGACGACCTGATGTTCGCCAACGGGCTGGTGCTGGCACCCGACGAGTCGTACCTCGTCGTGGCCGAGACCGCCGGGTACCGCCTGCGCCGCTACCGGCTGACCGGGCCGGGCGCCGGCACGTGGGAGCCGTTCGCCGAGAACCTGCCCGGCATGCCCGACAACATGAGTCTGGGCAGCGACGGGCTGGTCTGGGTCGCGTACGCCGCCCCGCGCAACGCCCTGCTGGACCGGCTGCTGCCGCTGCCCGGCGTGCTGCGGACGCTGGTCTGGAACCTGCCCGCGTCGGTGCAGCCCAAGCCGGAGCCGATCGCCTGGGTGGCGGCGTTCGACCTGGACGGCACGCTCGTCCACGACCTGCGCAGCGCCCGCGACGACTACGGCTTCGTGACCGCGGTGGCCGAGCGCGACGGCGTCCTGGTGGCCGGCGGGCTGCACGCCGAGGACGCCGTGGTGGTCGAGCTGCCGGACCTTTAGCTGGTGTGACGCGCGAGGGGCAAGAACGCGGTCGGCTGCGAATGTTCATGGTTTCGCACCGTTGCCGTCACTGCAGGAATTAGCCTGTTCCCCACTACCGAGGGGACACTGTGAAACTGAGCCATCTTGTTATCGACGGATTTCGGCAGTTCGAGAATCGGACGCGCATCGACCTTGGCGAAGGTCTGTCAGTCCTTGCTGGCCCAAACGGGGTCGGCAAGTCTTCCGTCTTCGATGCCATCGACTTCTTGATCAACGGTGTCGTTCCGGCGGGTGCGAACGCTGAGACGTTGCTTGTAGAGGGGGTTTTTAGTAGCAGCGATCGGTCGGTGCAATGCCGTGCGAGTGTCGACGACAAGGGGCGCGTTCTGCGCGAGACCTTGGCGCCGGTCCATCCCACGTTTCCCCAGGGAGTCGGCAAGGCGAAAGTGGACGTCCTCCGCGACTTCTTGGGGGCAGGAGCCGCGGGTCTGTCGCGCGATGAACTGCGCGAAGAAGCCTCGCTGACCCTCCGCGCACTGCCGTCTGAGGAATTTGTTATGGAATGGACGGCAGATCCCGATGTGCAACCAGAGTTTCCGCGGGTGACACGACTCGACGCGGAGTCTGGTTTCAGTGTCACAAGCGCCGTCTCCGCTCTGTTGTCTCGCGAATTTGAGTCGTTAGTCGCCGGCGATGCCCAAAAAGAGTGGGATGCTATCAACTCATCCTTTGCCCGTCACGCGGAAAAGGCCTTGATGACGCTCAGAGATAATTTGACCACGAAATTTCCTGATCTGGTGGAAGATATCGTCGCGTCGGTTTCTCTCGACGCTTCCAAGCCTAAATTCTCTCTCGACCTTGCGGTCTGCGTCGCTGGTTCGCAGCGTCCCCTCGATGATCTGAGCTTGGGTCAACGCCGACGACTCGCGCTCGGCGCCCAAGAAACGTACGCGGAGTTTGCGTCGGACCAGCGTGGCGATCTGGTGCTCTACGACGAACCAGATGCTCACCTGGATTTTCGAATCCAAGACCAGCTGATCGCTTCGCTCAAGGAGCAATGTAGTGCTCCTGAAATGCAGATCGTCATAGCTACGCATTCGCCCCGGATCCTTAGTGCAGTATCTACGGCAGAAGTCGTTCTGCTGGTGCCGAATGAATCGACATCCGTCACGAAAGCAGTTTGCTATGCGCACATTGCAGATGTCACGGTGGCTGATCTTGCCGAGATCGACGAGGTAGTTGGCTCGGTAGGCCTCCTCCATGATCGCTTCGTCGTTGTGGCTGAAGGGCCGAGCGAAGAGAAGGCGCTCGCGGCGTTGTACCGCCGCCGGACGGGGAGGTCGGCGGCAACCGACGGAATCACCATCGTCACGAAAGACGGGTGTGATGATGCTGCGCGCTTCGCGGCGATGTTTTCTCGGGTAAGGCGAACCGGCTGGGTGCTGGTACTCGACTCGGATTCGAAAGGGAAAGCTGACAAGCACGTCGGCGACCTGAGCGATCGTGTGTTCTACCTGGGAGAGCGTGAGTTGGAGGATTGCTTTCCGGATGAGGTTTGGGTTGCCGTCATTAACGAGGTGGCCGACCGAGAGTCGATTGAATGGAGACTGGGACTGGCCGAAATGGAGAGCTTGCGACGAGAAGCCGCAACGCGAGGCTCCGGTCTGAGCAAGGCCCTCAGCAGTTTGTTGTATTCTCACGCGCTTCGGCCGGACAAGACTGATCTGGCGAAGGCGGCCGCCGAATTGTGCGAAATGAACAAACTCGACTCGTCGCTGGATCGAGCTCTAGCCGCGATAGTGGAACTGGCCTAGCGCGAGCCGGTGCTGAGCCCGGTGGCCGCGACACGCACGGCGTCGAGGCCGAACATCGGCGCGGCGCGCCGCCGTCGACGAGGTCGGCCAGGACCCGGCCGAGGACCGGGCCGAACTTGAACCCGTGGCCGGAGAACCCGGCGGCGACGGTGAGCGGCCCACGCCGGTCGAGGACGAAGTTCTCGTCGTCGGTCGTGGCGTAGGTGCAGCTGATCGGCTCGGCCGTGGCCGGGTCGAGGCCGGGGAACCAGCGGCGCACGTAGCGCTGCAGGGCGGCCAGGCCCTCGGGCGTCGCGGCGTAGTCGCGCTCGTCGGGGTGGACGACCGGGCCGGCGCCGTGGAACCCCACCTTGTACCCCTCGCCCGGGGTGGCCAGCGCGTACGCGTCGGTGGGTGCGTCGTCGCCGGGTCGGACGTGGTGGACGACGGCGGGCCAGTCGTCGGTCGGGCCGGAGCCCCGGAAGTGGGCCGGCTGCTCCTGCGTCACGGTGATGCGGGGCAGCGGCACCAGGCGCCGACGAGGTCGCGGGCCCACGCGCCGGCCGCGAGACGAGCTC
>NZ_JBNFNZ010000215.1:0-4050 GCF_057364525.1 Aeromicrobium sp. PFPM2_SD2 | reverse complement strand
ACGCGCCCGACGAGCGCCCGACAGCTGGCAGGCCCGCCTGTGGGCCTCGGTGGAGCAGGCCGACGCGCCGCCGGCCGCCGCCGAGCACGGACTCCACCCCCACCCCCGACCCCGACAAGGTGCTGAAGAAGAAGTCGTGACCGCCATCGACCCCGCCGACATCGAGGCCATCGCCGCACAGCTGGGACGCGTCCCGCGCGGCATCGTCGAGATCGCGTCCCGCTGCCCGTCGGGCCACCCCAACGTCGTCAAGACCGAGCCGCGGCTGCCCGACGGCACCCCGTTCCCGACGCTGTACTACGTGACCTGCGACCGGCTCGCCGGCGAGATCGGCACCCTGGAGGCGTCCGGGCTCATGCGCGAGATGAGCGAGCGGCTCACCCAGGACGCCGAGGTCGCCGCGGCCTACGCGGCCGCCCACACGTCCTACCTGGCCGAGCGCGAGGCGCTGGGCCACGTGCCGGAGATCCAGGACGTCTCGGCCGGCGGCATGCGACCCGGGTCAAGTGCCTGCACGTGCTCGTGGGCCACAGCCTGGCCGTCGGTCCGGGCGTCAACCCGCTCGGCGACGAGACGCTCGCGCTGCTCGGCGACTGGTGGACCGGGACCCCGTGCGGACCGCAGGAGCCCGCCCCGGCGGAGTAGCCACCGACTCGCGGTGCACCGCGGGCGGGTCCACGATGGGCGGCGACCACTCACGCCGATCCGGGGGGATCCATGACCGCGGCCGAGACCTCGTCCACGCGCACCGAGCGCAAGGACCGCACGCACTACCTGTACATCGCCGTCATCGTGGCGGTCGTCGCCGGCGTGACGCTCGGCTTCGTCGCGCCCGACTTCGCCCAGGAGCTCAAGCCGCTCGGCGACCTGTTCGTGGCGCTGATCAAGATGATGATCGCGCCGGTCATCTTCTGCACCATCGTGCTGGGGGTCGGCTCGGTCGCCAGCGCCGCGCAGGTGGGCAAGGTCGGCGGCCTCGCGCTCGGCTACTTCGTCACCATGTCGACGTTCGCGCTGGCCATCGGGCTCGTGGTCGGCAACCTGCTCGACCCCGGCGAGGGCCTGCAGCTGAACGACGAGCTGGCCGCCACCGGGTCCGAGCAGGTCGCCGAGGACGAGTCGACCTGGGAGTTCCTGCTCGGCATCATCCCCGACACGCTCGTCTCGGCACTGACGTCCGGGGAGGTCCTGCAGACGCTGCTCGTCGCCCTGCTCGTGGGCTTCGCGCTGCAGGCGATGGGCGAGCCGGCGGCGCCGGTGCTGACCGGCATCGCGTACATCCAGAAGGTCGTGTTCCGGGTGCTGGCGATGATCATGTGGCTGGCCCCGATCGGCGCGTTCGGCGCGATGGCGGCGGTCGTCGGCGCCACCGGGGTGGACGCGCTCAAGAGCCTGGCGACGGTGATGATCGGCTTCTACGTCACCTGCGTGCTGTTCGTCTTCGGCGTCCTGGGCACCCTGCTGTGGGTCGTCACCCGGGTCAACGTGCTCAAGCTGTTCCGGTACCTGGGCCGCGAGTTCCTGCTCATCCTGTCCACGTCGTCGTCGGAGTCGGCGCTGCCGCGCGTCATCGCGAAGATGGAGCACGCCGGCGTCGCCCAGTCGACCGTCGGCATCGTCGTGCCGACCGGGTACTCGTTCAACCTCGACGGCACCGCCATCTACCTGACGATGGCGTCGATCTTCGTGGCCGACGCCCTGGGCAAGCCGCTGTCGATCGGCGAGCAGGTCTCGCTGCTGGTGTTCATGATCATCGCCTCCAAGGGCGCGGCGGGCGTGACCGGCGCGGGCCTGGCGACGCTGGCCGGCGGGCTCAACTCGCACCGGCCCGAGCTCGTCGAGGGCGTCGGGCTCATCGTCGGCATCGACCGCTTCATGTCCGAGGCGCGGGCGCTGACCAACTTCGCCGGCAACTCGATCGCCACGGTGCTCGTCGGGCACTGGACCGGGACGATCGACCGCGAGCGGCTCGACGCGGTGCTCGACGGGCAGCGGCCCTTCGACGAGAGCCGCATGCTGGAGGACTGACGCCGGGCCGAGGCGGAGCGGCTTCGATAGGCTCGCGCCCATGCTCGATGCCCAGCGCGTCGCCGCGATCGACTGCGGCACGAACTCGATCCGCCTGCTGGTGGCGGACGTCGGCGTCGACGGCAGCAAGACCGACCTGGCCCGCGAGATGCGCATCGTCCGGCTCGGCCAGGGGGTCGACCGCACGGGCGTCCTGGCCGAGGAGGCGATCGAGCGCACGCTGCGCGCGCTGGAGGAGTACGCCGCGATCATCCGCGAGCACGACGTCGCGAAGGTGCGCTTCTGCGCGACGTCCGCGACCCGCGACGCGGCCAACGCGGCGGACTTCGGCCAGCGCGTCGAGCGCGTCGTCGGCGTGCGTCCGGAGGTCATCACCGGCACGACCGAGTCGCGCCTCTCGTACGTCGGCGCGACGTGGGGCCTGCCGCCCGGCTCCCGGGCGGTGCTGGACATCGGTGGCGGGTCCACCGAGCTCGTGCTGGGCGACAAGCCGCTCGGCCCGGACGTGGGGGAGTCCTACGACGTCGGGTCGGTGCGGATGACCGAGCGCTTCCTGCACGCCGACCCGCCCACGCTGGCCGAGATCGGCACGTGCCTGGACGCCTGCGACCGGCTCATCGGCCGCGAGCTGGAGAAGTACCCGCCCGTCTCGACGCTCATCGGCGTCGCCGGCACCATCACGACGGTCGCCGCCCACGCCCTCGAGCTGCCCGCCCACGCCCTCGAGCTGCCCGCCTACGACCGCGACGCGCTGCACGGCGCGCGCATCCCGGTCGACGAGATGACCAGCGCGTGCCTGGCCCTGGCGTCCATGTCGGTGGCCGAGCGGCGCGACTTGCCGTTCATGCACCCCGGTCGCGCCGACGTCATCGGCGGCGGGGCGCTGGTGCTGGACTCGGTGCTGTCGCACCTGCCGCTGCAGACCGGCGAGGTCGTCATCAGCGAGCACGACATCCTCGACGGCATCGCGCTGTCGTTCGTCCTCCCGCTGGACCGGCCGTGATCGGGCGCCGCCGGCCCACGCACCGCGTGCACCTGCCGGCGCGGGTGCAACCGGTCCACCGGGGCGACTGGTACGAGGACCCGATCGAGGACGAGCTCGCCGCCGAGGGCGTCAAGGCGAAGGTGGTCGGCGGCGGGACGCTGCTGGACGGCCACGAGCGGGTGAAGGCGGTCGACATCGAGGTGCGGTGCACCGACCCGCGCTTCGTCGAGCTGGTCACCGAGGTGCTCGAGGGTGTGTGGGCGCCGCACGGTTCCTACGTCGAGGACCTGAACACGGGCGAGCGGACGCCGTTCGGCGACTGCGCCGTCGTCGTGGCTCGCCTGCACGGCCACGTCCGCGCCGAGCTCGCCTACGACCACGTCCCCGGCAACGAGACCCTCATGGCCGTGTTCGGCGAGATGCGCGGGCCCATGAACGCGTCCGGCGTCGGGGTCATCCAGTCCTGGCAGCTGCAGGAGGAGTCGACCGACGTCGTGCTCAACGGGCCGGACCCGGACGCGCTCGTCGCGTTCGTGGAGTCCGAGCCCTGGTTCGCCGAGCTCACCGACGAGGTCGAGCTCGTCCGGGTGACACCGTGAGCGGGCGGTCGGCGGACGCCGAGGCGTTCGAGGCCGAGCGTCCGCGCCTCGTGCGCCTGGCCGCCCGCATGCTCGACGACCGGGTCGAGGCCGAGGACGTCGTCCAGCAGGCGTGGCTGCGCCTGCACGGCACCGACCAGGAGCTCGAGAGCCTGCCGGCCTGGCTGACGACGGTGACGACCCGGCTGTGCCTGGACCGGCTGCGGGCCAAGGTGCCCGTGCCCGAGGAGCCGGTCGACGGTCCCGGCGCCGACGACGACCCGGCTGACGACGTCGTGCGCAGCGACGCGGTGGGGGAGGCGCTGTCGGTCGTCCTGGACCGGCTCTCGCCCAACGAGCGGGTCGCGTTCGTGCTGCACGACGGCTTCGGCCACGACTTCGCGGCGGTCGCCGCGGTGCTCGACAGCTCGCCGGCCGCCGCCCGCAAGCTCGCGTCCC
>NZ_JBNFNZ010000214.1:0-4077 GCF_057364525.1 Aeromicrobium sp. PFPM2_SD2 | reverse complement strand
AGCAGCGCGTCGCCGACCATGCCGGCGGCCAGCGTGTGGCCTCCTGCGGGTCGACGACGAGGAACGCCCCGGTGCTGCGCGTGCGCGCGTACTGCTCGGCCGGCACCGGCTGGGCCAGGCGCAGGGTCACGTGGCCGATGTCGTTGAGGCTGAGCGTCGTCGCCGGCACGAGCGAGGCGGTGTCCAGGTCGAGGACGCCGTCGATGGTGCGGACGATCGCCTGCACCGTGCGGGTGCCGTGCTTGACCAGCACGCGGCGCCCGGGAGCAGCGGGGCGTCGGAGAGCCACGCCAGCGTGCCCTCGACGTCCTGCGTCGCGGTCGGGACGTCGTCGGAGCCGGCCAGCAGGTCGCCGCGCGCCAGGTCGATGTCGTCGGCCAGGCGCAGGGTGACGGACTGGGGCGCGAACGCCTCGGTGAGCTCGCCATCGGCGGTGTCGATGCCGACCACCGTGGACGTGCGTCCGCTCGGCAGGGCCGTGACCGGGTCGCCGACGCGCACGCGGCCCGAGGCCACCTGCCCGGCGTAGCCGCGGTAGTCGCGGAAGCGCTCGTCGGCCGCCGACTGCGGGCGGATGACCAGCTGCACCGGGAACCGGAGCGGCTCGACGTCCGGATCGCCGACGGGGGAGAGGGTCTCGAGCAGCCCGAGCAGCGTCGGGCCGTCGTACCAGGGCGTGCGCGTGGACGCGGTGACGACGTTGTCGCCCTCGAGCGCGGAGACCGGCACCGTCGTGACGTCGGCCAGGCCGAGTCCGCGGGCGGTCTGCTGCACCTGCTCGGCGACGTCGGCGTAGGTCGCGCCGTCGAAGTCGACCAGGTCGATCTTGTTGACCACCACGACGACGTGCGGGACGCGCAGCAGCGACGCGACGGCCAGGTGGCGCCGGGTCTGCTCCTGCACGCCGTGCCGGACGTCGACGAGGAGCACGACCACGTCGGCCGTGCTCGCGCCGGTGACCGTGTTGCGGGTGTACTGCACGTGCCCGGGGCAGTCGGCCAGGATGAACGACCGGTCGGCCGTGGCGAAGTAGCGGTAGGCGACGTCGATCGTGATGCCCTGCTCGCGCTCGGACCGCAGTCCGTCGGTGAGCAGCGCGAGGTCGGCGGTGGCCAGGCCGCGGTCGCGGCTGACGCGCTCGATCGAGTCGAACTGGTCGGCCAGCACCGACTTGGAGTCGAACAGCAGGCGTCCGACCAGCGTGGACTTGCCGTCGTCCACCGAGCCGGCCGTGGCCAGGCGCAGGAGCGTGCTCATCAGAAGTAGCCCTCCTTCTTGCGGTCCTCCATGGCGGCCTCGGACATCCGGTCGTCGGCGCGGGTCGCGCCGCGCTCGGTGACCCGGGTGGCCGCGACCTCGGTGACGACGTCGGCCACGGTGACCGCGTCGCTCTCGACCGCGCCGGTGCAGCTCATGTCGCCGACCGTGCGGTAGCGCACCTGGCGGCGCTCGACGGTCTCGCCGTCGCGCGGCTGGGAGTGCTCGCCGACCGCCAGCAGCATGCCGTCGCGCTCGAACACCTCGCGCTCGTGGGCGTAGTACAGGCTCGGCAGCTCGATCTTCTCCTGCGCGATGTACTGCCAGACGTCCAGCTCGGTCCAGTTGCTCAGCGGGAAGACGCGCACGTGCTCGCCGGGGCGGTGGCGGCCGTTGTACAGGTTCCACAGCTCGGGCCGCTGGTTGCGCGGGTCCCACTGGCCGAACTCGTCGCGCAGGCTGAAGACGCGCTCCTTGGCGCGGGCCTTCTCCTCGTCGCGGCGGCCGCGCCGAAGACCGCGTCGAAGCGGTGCTGGGCGATGGCGTCCAGCAGCGGCTGGGTCTGCAGCGGGTTGCGGGTGCCGTCGGCGCGCTCGCGCAGGCGTCCGTCGTCGATGTAGTCCTGGACGCGCGCGACCTCGAGGCGGATGCCCAGGCGCTCGACCGTCGCGTCGCGGAAGGCCAGCACCTCGGGGAAGTTGTGCCCGGTGTCGACGTGCAGGACGCCGAACGGCACCGGGGCCGGCCAGAACGCCTTGACCGCCAGGTGCAGCATGACGACGGAGTCCTTGCCGCCGCTGAACAGCAGCACGGGACGCTCGAACTCAGCGCCCACCTCGCGGATGATGTGGATCGCCTCGGACTCCAGCCACTGCAGCTGGGTGAGGCGACGGGTGTCGGTGTCGGTCATCGGCTCTCTCGTCAGGTGTGCAGGCCGCACTCGGTCTTGGCGAAGCCCGCCCAGCGTCCGGCGCGCGGGTCCTCGCCGGGGGCGACGCGCCGCGTGCAGGGGGCGCAGCCGATCGACGGGTAGCCGTCGGCCATGAGCGGGTTGAGGATCACGTCGTGCTCGGCGGCGTACGCGAGCAGGTCGTCGAACGTCCAGGCGGCGAGCGGGTTCACCTTCACCAGGTGGTTCTTGGCGTCCCAGGTGACGAGCGGGGTGTCGGCGCGCGTCGGGCCCTCGTCGCGGCGCACGCCGGTGATCCAGACCTCGTACTCGGCCAGCGTGCGGGTCAGCGGCTCGACCTTGCGCAGCGCGCAGCACAGGCCCGGGTCGCGCTCGTACAGGCGCGGGCCGTGCTCGGCGTCCTGCTCGGCCACCGTCTGGCGCGGCAGGACGTCGACGATGGTCAGCTCCATGGCCGACTCGACGGCGTCGCGCGTGCCGGACGTCTCGGCGAAGTGGTAGCCGGTCTCCAGGAAGAGGGTGTCGACCCAGGGCAGGTGCCGGGCGACGACGTGGGGCAGGACGGCGTCCTGCATCGAGCAGGCGACGGCGGTGCGGTAGCCGAACTCCTCGGCCACCCAGGCGAGCACCTCGTCGGTCGTGGCGTCGGCCAGGCGCACGGACGCCTCCTCGGCGATCGCGCGCAGGGTCGCGGCGTCGCGCCGGGGCGCCAGGTCGCGTCCCGCGTGGTGCTGGGCGCGGGCCTCGTCGTGGACGCGCTGGCGCTCACGCTGCTCGGCGAACGTGCTGGTCATCGGCTTGCCCCCTCGTCTGCGGCTCCGCCCAGCCTACGGTCGGGCGAGCGGGGTCCCGGGCACGATCCGCATGGCGGACGGACGCCTGCGCGCGGGGTGTCGCCCGGGCGTCGGGGGCCCTACGCTCGAGGCATGGCCCGCTACCTGGACATCCACCCCGCGAACCCTCAGCAGCGAACGGTCGACCAGGCCGTGGAGATCCTCCGGGGGGGAGGGCTGATCGCCTACCCGACCGACTCGGGCTACGCCCTGGGCGCCCAGCTCGGCGACAAGGACGCGATCGACCGCATCCGCGAGATCCGCAAGCTCGACGACAAGCACCACTTCACGCTGGTGTGCCGCGACTTCGCCCAGCTGGGCCAGTTCGTGCACGTGGACAACGTCATCTTCCGCTCGGTGAAGTCCGCGACGCCCGGCCCCTACACGTTCATCCTCCCGGCCACCCGCGAGGTGCCGCGCCGGCTGCTGCACCCCAAGAAGAAGACCGTGGGCGTGCGCATCCCCGACTACCCGATCGTCACGTCGCTGCTCGCCGAGCTGGGCGAGCCGATCCTGTCGACCACGCTGATCCTGCCCGGCGAGACCACCGCCATGACGACGGCGTGGGAGATCCAGGAGGCGCTGGACAACCAGGTCGACGCGATCATCGACCCGGGCGACGAGGTGGTCGGCGAGCCGACGACGGTCGTGGACCTGTCCGAGGGCACGGCCGAGGTCGTGCGCGTCGGCGCCGGGGACCCGGCCCGCTTCGAGTGAGGCCGCCGCTCAGTCCTGCGGGTCGGGGATGACCGGCGTGGTGCGGATGTGCTCGTACACGACCGACGTGCGCACGTCCGCGACCTCGGGCTTGGGTTCGCCCCGGAGGAGATCCGGACGGACGGCTCGACCCGGGACGCTCGGCTCAAGTGGGTCGTGGTCGTCGACGAGACCCTGCCCCGCGGACGGGCGGTCAACGCCGCGGTGTGCCTGGTTGCGGCGACCCAGGACGCGGTGACCGGCCTGCTCGGGCCCGGTGCCCGCGACGCGGACGGGTCCGACCATGTCGGGCTGCCGTGGGCGGGCTGCTCGGTGCTGGGCGCCGAGCCCGCGCGGCTCGCCGCGGCTGCGCGCCCGGGC
>NZ_JBNFNZ010000213.1:0-4093 GCF_057364525.1 Aeromicrobium sp. PFPM2_SD2 | reverse complement strand
GGCGGCGCCGGCCGCGGCGGCCCGGGCCGCGGTGACCGCCTCGAAGACGCCGCGCTCGTGCGTCGCGTAGCCCTTGACCGTGTTGACCAGGTTCGGGATGAGGTCGGCGCGGCGGGTCAGCTGGACGTCGATGCCGCCCAGCGCCTCCTGCGCCTCGACGTCGGCGGTGCGCAGCTTGTTGAAGCCGACGACGCCCAGCCCGACGAGCAGGACGAGCACGACGACGATGACGATGATCCAGATCATGGGGTGATCCTTGCGCACGGGGGAGCGAGGCGTCGAGCGGTCACCACGAGCCGCCTCCGCCCCCGCCACCGCCGAAGCCGCCCCCGCCGCCGAAGCCGCCGCCGGACGACGACGAGGACGCCTGGGTGGCCTGGTAGGCGCTGATCGAGGACGAGATGGACGACTCGAAGCCCGCGACCGCCTGGTCGAGCGCGGCCGCGCCGCCGAGTGCGTAGACCGGCAGCCCGGGGGCCGGGACGTACCAGTCGGGCAGCGGCGCGGACTGCCCGGTCTGCTTCTCGTACGTGCGGGCCCAGGCGTCGGCGGAGTCGAAGACGACGGCGTAGGGGATGAAGTCGGTGTACAGGTCCTGACGGGCGCTGAAGTCGAAGCGGGCCTCGGCCGAGTCGGTGGTCAGGACCCGGCGGAAGCCGCCGGCGTGCGACCACAGCAGGCGTCCCTCGCGGGTGCGCCGCGTGCCGACCCCCGGCGCGAGCAGGCCGAGGCCGCCGATCGCGAAGGCGACCAGGGGCGCGACCCAGACGTAGGGACGCACGACGAACGCCAGCGCGACCGCGAGCACGACGGCGCCGACGACCGCGAAGCGTCCGACCCACTCCGACGCCACGTGACGCAGGGCTCCCGAGGCGGTGGCCCAGCCGGTGGTCGCCGTCTTGACCGACGTGCGCAGTCCCGCCAGCGTCGTGCCGGCCGCCACCGACCCGTCGGCGCGGAAGGTCGCGCCGGGCGTCGTGACCCCGAGCATCTCGCCGACGTGGCGGGTGACGACGTCGTGCTCCTCCCACGCCTGCGGCTCGGCCAGCCCGACGACGGTCAGCGCGTCGGCGTCCTGCTCGAGCCGGGTCAGCCCGAGGGACGCCTGGTGCAGCAGCGTCGCCACCAGCGCGCGGTCCGGCACGCGCTCCTCGACGATGTAGGCGGTCTGGGCCGGCCCCAGGCCGGGCGGCGGCTCGAACATCACCGGGTAGCCGGGCGTCCGCTCACGGGCCCGGCGCTCCCACAGCTGTCCCGCGACGAGCGCGAGCAGGCTCAGCACGCCGACCACGACGACGACCGGCAGCGAGCGTCCGAGGGCCAGGTCCATCGACACCGGCCAGGGCACCGACGCGCGGTCCGGGGCGGCGACGTCGAGGTCGGCGCGCAAGGGTGACCGGCGTGCGCGGGTCGAGCGGTCCGGCGGTGAGCGTGACGGTCTTCCCGTCCGTGCGGGCCGCGTCGCAGGCGTCCAGGGCGGTGCCCCAGCCGGTGGCGCACGTGACGGACTCCGGGGCGACCGGCAGCCGGACGTCGACGGTCGCCCGCTCGATCGGCATCTCCCAGCCGCCGGGCACGACGTTCCAGTACAGGACCGAGCGGTCCGGGTGGTCGCTCGTCCAGCTCGAGGAGCCGTCACCGTCGGCCGAGCCGGCCGGCACGAGCGCGCCGTCGACCCGGTAGGTGATGACGTACGTGTGCGAGCCGGGGGAGACGAAGCGGTCGGCGTCGCCGATGCGGGCGACGCGGAAGCGGCGTCCGTTGCTCCACGCGAGCGTGAACGGCTCGGCGGCCCCGTCGAGGGTCACCTCGACGTCCTCGGGCACGAGGCGGGCGCCCTCGTCGACCGGGTCGGCCAGGTCGAAGTAGCGGAAGATGCCGTGCCGGCCGCCCGGAAACTGCGCGGTCACCTGCTCGCGCGCGGTGAGCGTGCCGTCCTCGTCGACGTCGAACGACGCGCGGTAGCCGGTGATGGTCACCGGGTCGGTGGCCGGCGAGGACTCCCCGGGCTGCGAGGCGATCCAGCCGGGCAGCAGCCCCGCCGCCACGACCACGAGCAGGGCGACGAGTCGCAGGAGCAGCAGACGCATGCGAGCATCGTAGGGGCGGCGGGTCGGTGTGCACGTTCTTGCAGACGTATGCAAGAATGTGCGACATGTCCAAGGTCCTCACCTCCCTCCCCGCCGGCGAGCGCGTCGGCATCGCCTTCTCCGGCGGCCTCGACACCTCGGTCGCCGTCGCCTGGATGCGCGACAAGGGCGCCGTGCCGTGCACCTACACCGCCGACATCGGCCAGTACGACGAGCCGGACATCTCCGGCGTCCCGGGCCGCGCGATGGAGTACGGCGCCGAGCTCGCCCGCGCCATCGACTGCAAGCGCCCGCTCGTCGACGAGGGCCTCGCCGCGCTCGCCTGCGGCGCCTTCCACATCCGCTCGCGGCCGCACGTACTTCAACACCACGCCGCTGGGCCGCGCCGTCACCGGCACGCTGCTGGTGCGCGCGATGCAGGAGGACGGCGTCAACATCTGGGGCGACGGCTCGACGTTCAAGGGCAACGACATCGAGCGGTTCTACCGCTACGGCCTGCTGGCCAACCCCGAGCTGCGCATCTACAAGCCGTGGCTGGACGCCGACTTCGTCGCCGAGCTCGGTGGCCGCCAGGAGATGAGCGAGTGGCTCGTCGCCCACGAGCTGCCCTACCGCGACAGCGCCGAGAAGGCCTACTCCACCGACGCCAACATCTGGGGCGCGACGCACGAGGCCAAGACGCTCGAGCACCTGGACGTCTCGCTGGAGACCGTCGAGCCGATCATGGGCGTCAAGTTCTGGGACCCGTCGGTCGACATCGACGCCGAGGACGTGACCATCACCTTCGAGGCCGGCCGTCCGGTCGCGATCAACGGCACGCGCTTCGACGACCCGGTCGCGCTCGTCATGGAGGCCAACGCCATCGGCGGCCGCCACGGGCTCGGCATGTCCGACCAGATCGAGAACCGCATCATCGAGGCCAAGAGCCGCGGCATCTACGAGGCGCCCGGCATGGCGCTGCTGTTCACCGCCTACGAGCGGCTGGTCAACGCGATCCACAACGAGGACACGATCGCCAACTACCACCAGCACGGACGCCGGCTGGGCCGGCTCATGTACGAGGGACGCTGGCTCGACCCGCAGTCGCTCATGCTGCGCGAGTCGATCGAGCGCTGGATCGCGTCGGTCGTCAGCGGCGACGTCACGCTGCGCCTGCGCCGCGGCGAGGACTACACCGTCCTGGACACCCAGGGCCCGGCGTTCTCCTACCACCCCGAGAAGCTGTCGATGGAGCGCACGGACAACGCCGTGTTCGGCCCCACCGACCGCATCGGCCAGCTCACCATGCGCAACCTCGACATCGCCGACTCGCGGGCCAAGCTCGAGCTCTACGCCGAGCAGCCGCTCGACCAGGGCCAGGTGCTCGTCGAGAACGGCACGCTGTTCGGCGAGCTGCCGGCCGGCGGCGCGGTGCGCATCGAGGCCAACCCGTCCGCGGACGCCGACCCGCTGGCCCTGGACGCCGCGGCGATGGAGCTCGGCACCGACTGAGTCGGCGCCCGAGGGAAGGACGAACCATGCCCGAGAAGAAGATCACCGTCGCCGTCGCAGGAGCCAGCGGGTACGCCGGGGGCGAGGTGCTGCGCCTGCTGCTGCAGCACCCGCACGTGGAGATCGGTGCGCTCACGGCCGCGTCCAGCGCCGGCTCGCGCCTGGTCGAGCACCAGCCGCACCTGACGCCGCTGCACGATCGCGTGCTGCTCGAGACCAACGCCGAGACCCTCGGCGGCCACGACGTCGTGTTCCTCGGCCTGCCGCACGGCCAGTCCGGCGCGGTCGCCGCGACGCTGGGCGACGACACGCTCGTCGTCGACCTCGGCGCCGACCACCGCCTGTCGTCGGCGCAGGACTGGACCGACTACTACGGCGGCGACCACGCGGGCACCTGGCCCTACGGCCTGCCCGAGCTGCTGACCCCGGAGGACGCCAGCGCGACGCGCTCGGCGGCGTCGGGCGCATCGCCTGCCGGGCTGCAACGCACCGCGGTACGCTGGGCCCTGCAG
>NZ_JBNFNZ010000212.1:0-4118 GCF_057364525.1 Aeromicrobium sp. PFPM2_SD2 | reverse complement strand
GACCCGGCTGCGCGCCGACGCCGACCCCGAGCGGGCCTGGGCCCGCGTCTCGCGCAGCCGGACGCCCGTCGCCCGCCCTGCTCATGGACCAGTCGGTGCTGGCGGGCGTCGGCAACGTCTACCGGGCCGAGGTGCTGTTCCGGCACGGGCTGGACCCGATGACGCCCGGACGCGAGCTGGACCGGGCGACGTGGGACGCGATCTGGTCCGACCTCGTCGGGCTCATGCACCGCGGGGTCGCGACCG
Source organism: Aeromicrobium sp. PFPM2_SD2 (assembly GCF_057364525.1). Lineage (NCBI taxonomy): Bacteria > Bacillati > Actinomycetota > Actinomycetes > Propionibacteriales > Nocardioidaceae > Aeromicrobium > Aeromicrobium sp. PFPM2_SD2. The sequence continues at coordinate 3,872 of NZ_JBNFNZ010000212.1, read as the reverse complement.
GCCGGATCGACACGGTGCGTCCCGAGCACGAGCCGGAGGCCATGGGGCGTCCGCCACGCCAGGACGACCACGGCGGCGAGGTCTACGTCTACCGGCGCGACGGTCAGGACTGCCTGGTGTGCGGCACGACCGTCGTGCGAAATTCTTTGGCACAACGGTCGCTGTTCTCCTGCCCGACCTGCCAAAACTCTCGCTAGAGTGCCGCCCGTGAGCGTCGTCGCGCGCGCGTCCCGCGGACGCGGCACCTGGCTGCACCGTCAGGTGCTCTCGTGGCGCGCCGGCACGCGGGCCAGCCAGGTCACCGCGACGGTCGTGCTGCTCGTGATGATCGCGGGCTCCCTCGCCCTGTCGGTCCGCGACTACTCGCTCATGCCGATCGCGACGTACTTCCTGTACCTGTTCCTGGGCATGGTGCTGCTGCGCTTCAAGCCGCTCGTGGTCGTGACCCTCGCCGCGACGGTCGCCGGGGTGCTGGCGGTCGAGCTCGGCGCGCCGGACGCCCTGGCCCGCACGGTCGCCGCCGGCATGCTCGTCGTGTGCGCGCTGCTCGTCGTGTTCCAGGCCAGCCGTGCAGCGCACGGGGCTGCCGAGCCTGCTGGGCCAGACGATGCTGGCCGACCTGCGCGACCGGCTGCAGCGCCAGAGCCGCGTGCCCGCGCTGCCCGGCGGGTGGTCCAGCGAGACGGCGATGATCAGCGCCGGCGGCACCGGGTACGCCGGCGACTTCCTCGTCGCCGAGCTGAGCCAGGACGAGCGACACCTGGAGATGGTGCTCGTGGACGTGTGCGGCAAGGGGGTCTCGGCCGCGACGCAGTCGCTGCAGCTCGCCGGGGCGCTGGGCGGGCTGCTCGGCGCCCTGCCTCCGCAGGCGCTCATGGCGTCGGCCAACGACTTCCTGCTGCGCCAGCACGACGAGGGCGCGTTCGCGACGGCCGTGCACGTGCTGGTGAACCTGGAGACGGGCGCGTACGAGGTGACGAACGCCGGGCACCCGCCCGCGCTCCGGTGGAGCCGGGACGCGGGGGAGTGGCGCGTGGACGCCGCCCGCGGCCTGGCCCTGGGCGTGATGCGGCGTCCGGACTTCGAGCGCAGCACCGGCGTGCTGGCGCCGGGCGAGGCGCTGGCGTTCTACACCGACCGGGGTCATCGAGACCCGGGACCGGTCGATCAGCGACGGCATCGCCTGGCTGGCGGCCGAGCGGCGACCGCCGTGGGGCCGGGTTCGCCGGCGCCGCGCGGCGCATCATCGAGCGCGTGCCGCGCGGCGACGACGACCGGGCCGTGCTCGTGCTGTGGCGCGACCCGGCCTGACGGTCACCAGGTGCGGTCGACCTTGCGGTGGAACCGCTGGCCGGCCTTGCCCCCGAGGACGGCGAACACCAGCATCACCAGCAGCGTCGACACGATCGTGATCGCGCCGCCGATGCTGAGGTCGTCGGTCGGGATCGGCACGTCCGGCACGTCGATGCGGTCCAGGACGTTGTACTGCGAGCCGAACACGGCGCCGACCACGGCCGCGACGATCACGACGATCAGGCCGACGAGGAACACCCCGACGCCCTGCTTGCCGCCGTCGAAGCGGGCCATGCGCCCGGCGACGTAGCCGCCGGCGAAGTAGCTGATCGCCATGACGACGAGCAGGACGATCGCGGCGCCGATGCCGATGGTGCCGCTCTGGCGCTCGAGGTCGGACTGGGTCACGTCGTTGGCGTTGCCGACGGCGGTGGCGATCGCGCCGACGATGCCGGACAGGATGATCGCCAGGCCGACCGCGACGAGCCAGCCGAAGAAGGCGACGACGAGGTGCATGCCGCCGAAGCGCTCGCGGCGGCGCTCGTGGACGGCGGCCTCGGCGCGGCGCGGGTCGACGTCGGCGTCGCGGTGCGCGGGCGCCTCGTGGTCGCCGTGCCGGCCGTGGTCGTGCGGGATGTCGGTGCGGTCGTCGGTGGCCATGGGGACCTCCTGGCTAGGTGCGCGGCTGGCGCGGGTTGGTCGGGTCGCCCTGGGAGGGCGGGTTGATCGGGGGAGCGCCGGACGAGGAGTCCGTCTGGTGCGGGTTCGGCGGGGCCGGAGGCACCTCGGGCGTGGGTGCGGCGGGGTCGGCGCCCGAGGGCTCCGCGCCCTCGTTCACCGCGTCGAGGCGGCGCTGCAGCAGCTGGACGACGGTGAGCCGGTCGGCGTGCTCGCGCTCGTACGCCAGCAGCGCCTGGAGCCCGGACGCGTCCAGGGCGCGGACGCGCTGCTCGAGGGTGCTCTCGGGCAGGTGGTCGTAGTCGGGGATGGGCAGGGCGTCGCTCATGCGTGGCTTCCTTCCGTCGGCTGGTCCCACCGCAGCAGCGCGGCGGAGGGCGCTCCGGACAGCATCGGCTGGCCGAGGGCCTGGATGTCGGCACCGGTCAGCGCCGCGGCGGCGAGGAGCGCCTGGTCGGCGCGGACGTGCTCGGGCACCTCGGGCAGCGCACCCAGGGCCAGGCCCGGGAAGCGGGCCGGCTCGACCTCGTGCTCGGCGGCGGCCGTCGGGTCGATGAGCAGGGTGGCGACCTGGCCGCGGACGAACGCGTCGACGACGTCGGTGACGCCGGTGGCGACCGCGTCGTCACGCCCCAGGCGCTCCTGGAGCTCGTCGAGCATCTCGACCCGCGCGGTCATGACCTGCTCCTCGACGGCGCGGGCGACGGCCTGCTGCAGCGCCTCGTCGCCGCCGTCCTCGCCGCGTCCGCCGGCGTCGAGCTCGACGATCGTGACGCCCTGCAGGCCCTCGAGCCCGGTCAGGACCTCCTGGCGCGAGCCCGGCTGGCCGGCGAGCAGGACGAAACGGATCCCGGCGCGCACGTGCTGGGTGATGTCGTCGGCGACCGAGCGGGCGTTGCGGGCCCACACGCTCTCGTTGTAGTGCTGCCACTTCAGGTGCGCCCAGCCGCCGCCGCGGACCTTGTGCTCGAAGTCGGTCTCGCCCCCGGCGGCGTGCGTCTCGTCGGCGCGGTCGGGCGTGCCGGTGCGGTGGACGCTGACGTCGCCGCCCTCGTGGTCGACGAGGGCCAGGACGAACGGCACGGACTCTGCCTCGTCGCCGATCCAGGCGCCGAGGTCGGGGAGCGGTCCCCACGAGCCGCTCGGCTGGTCCAGCCGCGCGCGGACGACCTCGTTCAGCAGGACGCCGCGCTCGGTCACCACCGCGAAGCGGCTGGTCGGCGCGGGGACGTCGGTCGGCTCGAGCAGCGCCTCGCGCAGCTGGGCCACCACGGACTCGGGAGCACCGGCCCGGGTGGCGGCGTCGGTCGCCGTGCGCACCTGGAGCTCGATCTTCTCGGGAGCGTTCTCGGTGTCGCGGCTGACGTCCGCGTAGCCGGTCGCGAACGGCCCCGGGTCCTCGTAGAGGTGGGCGATGCGGTCGCTTCTCACGGGTTCTCCTCTCGTCACCCCCGCCGTACCCACGAAGGGACGTGGCTAACAGCGGGCCAATGGAGGAGGGGCCGGGAACGACGAACGCCGGCCCCCGGGGGACCGGCGTCACGTGGAGCGGACGACGAGACTCGAACTCGCAACATTCTGCTTGGAAGGCAGAGACTCTAACCAATTGAGCTACGTCCGCGTTGCTGCCGAGGCAGCGCGACCATGATGCCACATGGTCCCCGGGACGCTCGTCAGGCGGTCGCGACGACGAGGTCGGCGGCCGCGCGCGTGCCCTCCCGGCCGAAGTGCTCGCGCTCCTGGTCGGCCCACACGTCCCACCACGGCTCGTACGTGGTGCCGTCGCGCTGGATCGCCCGGCGGCGCCGGACGTCCGCGGGGGCCTCCAGCCAGAGCAGCGCGGAGAGGTAGGGACGCGTCAGCGCGGCGCCCGACCCGACGCCGTCCAGCACGAGGACGCG
>NZ_JBNFNZ010000211.1:0-4148 GCF_057364525.1 Aeromicrobium sp. PFPM2_SD2 | reverse complement strand
CTCGGTGCGGACGGTGCGCGAGCGGCGCTCCCAGTCGTCCAGGAACGTCGTCGCGTCGCCGGGCCCGGGCCGGAAGTCGAGACCCGGTGCTGCGCGCTCTCGAGCACGACCGGGGCTCCGGCGAGGCGCTCCACCGCGGCGAGCACCTCGTCGGGGCCGGCCTCGGCGATGCTGAGCTCGGTGAACGTGTCGTGGACGCGCTGGGACTCGCGCAGCTCGGCCAGCTGCTCGTCGACCAGGCGCTCGCCGACGGCCTGGGTGATCGCGGCGAACCGCACCTCCCGGCGCAGGGCGACCAGCGGCAGGCCCAGCTCGGCGCAGGCGTCGACCAGTGCGCCGGGCAGGTGCTCCCAACGGCGTCCGAGCTCGACCATGAGTCCCACGGCGTCGGAGTCGACCAGGCTCAGGACGAACCCGTGCAGCGCCTCGGCGTTGTCCGGCAGCGCGATGCCGGTGGTGAGCACGAGGTCGCCGCCGCGCAGCAGCGGAGCGATGTCGGCGAGCTCGGTGGTGTGCACCCAGCGCACGGGGCGGTGCAGCAGCGCGTCACCGGCGAGGACCTGCGGGTCGGCGCTGCGCACGACGGCCATCGCCAGGACGTCGGCGAGCACCAGCACGGCAGCCTCCTTCGCCGACGGATCGTCGGACTCGTGACCCTGATCCTACGGAACGTCGGGCGCGCGCCGTGGTCGTCCACGGCAGGATCGTCCCAGGACCACGAGGAGGACCGCATGACCACCACCATCGCGCACTGGGCCGCGGGCGCACCGTTCGCCGGCACCAGCGGCCGCTTCGCCGACGTCACCAACCCGGCCACCGGCCAGGTCACCGGCCGGGTCGCGCTCGCGTCGGCCGAGGACGCCGCGCACGTCATCGCCACCGCCGAGCGGCCGCGCAGGAGTGGGGACGCACCTCGCTGGCCCGCCGCACGCAGGTCGTCTTCGCCTTCCGCGAGCTGCTCAACGCCCGCAAGGAGGAGCTCGCCGCGATCATCACCGCCGAGCACGGCAAGGTGCACAGCGACGCGCTCGGCGAGATCGCCCGCGGCCAGGAGGTCGTGGAGTTCGCCTGCGGCATCTCGCACCTGCTCAAGGGCGGCCAGTCCCCGCAGGTCTCGACCGGCATCGACGTCCACTCGCGCCGCGAGCCGCTCGGCGTCGTCGGCATCATCAGCCCGTTCAACTTCCCGGCCATGGTGCCCATGTGGTTCTTCCCCGTGGCCATCGCCGCCGGCAACGCCGTCGTGCTCAAGCCGAGCGAGAAGGACCCGTCGGCGTCGCTGTGGCTCGCGGCGCTGTGGAAGGAGGCCGGCCTGCCCGACGGCGTCTTCACCGTGCTGCAGGGCGACAAGGTGGCCGTGGACGCGCTGCTGGAGAGCCCGGTCGTGCAGGCGATCAGCTTCGTCGGCTCCACGCCCATCGCCGAGTACGTCTACGAGACCGCCTCGCGCCACGGCAAGCGGGTCCAGGCCCTCGGCGGGGCGAAGAACCACATGGTCGTCCTGCCCGACGCCGACCTCGACGTCGCGGCCGACGCCGCGGTCAACGCCGGCTACGGCAGCGCTGGCGAGCGCTGCATGGCGGTCAGCGTCCTCGTGGCCGTCGGCGAGGTGGCCGACGACCTGGTCGCCCGCATCGCCGACCGCACGCGCACCATCCTGGTCGGCGACGGCAGCGCGGCGGCGAGCGGCGACGGCGAGGCCGACATGGGTCCGCTCGTCACGCAGGCCCACCGCGACCGGGTCGCCTCGTTCATCGACTCCGGCGAGCAGTCCGGCGCGAAGGTCGTCGTCGACGGCCGCGACGTCGCCGCCCGCGGGGCCGAGGGCGGCTTCTACCTCGGTCCGACGCTGTTCGACCACGTCACGCCGGACATGGAGGTCTACCGCGAGGAGATCTTCGGCCCGGTGCTCTCGGTCGTCCGGGTCGACACCTACGACGAGGCCGTCGCGCTGATCAACGCCAACCCCTACGGCAACGGCACCGCGATCTTCACCAACGACGGGGGAGCGGCCCGTCGCTTCGAGTCCGACGTCCACGTCGGGATGATCGGCATCAACGTCCCCGTCCCGGTCCCGGTGGCCTACTACTCCTTCGGTGGCTGGAAGAAGTCGCTGTTCGGCGACACCCACGCGCACGGCGTCGAGGGCGTCCACTTCTTCACCCGCGGCAAGGTCGTCACCAGCCGCTGGATCGACCCGGCCAACCGCCCCGCCGGTGGCCTCGAGCTGGGGTTCCCGCGCAATGTCTGAGCACACGAGCGACCTCGTCGACCACAGCCCCGAGCGCACCCACGAGCTGGACCGGGCGCACGTCTTCCACTCCTGGTCCGCCCAGGGCGCCCTCGACCCGATGGTCGTGACCAAGGCCGAGGGCAGCCACGTCTGGGACGGCGCGGGCAACCGCTACCTGGACTTCACCTCCCAGCTGGTGTTCACCAACCTCGGCCACCAGCACCCGCGGGTGGTCAAGGCGATCCAGGACCAGGCGGCGCACCTGTGCACCGTCGCGCCGGCGTACGCGAACGCCGCGCGCTCGGAGGCGGCGCGGCTCATCGCGTCGCACACCCCGGGCGACCTGGACCGCATCTTCTTCACCAACGGCGGGGCGGACGCCAACGAGCACGCCATCCGCATGGCCCGGCTGCACACCGGACGTCCGAAGGTGCTCTCGACGTACCGCTCGTACCACGGCGGCACGCAGCTCGCGGTCAACGTGACCGGCGACTGGCGCCGGCTGCCCAACGACTCGGCGTCCACCGGCACGGTGCACTTCTTCGGGCCGTACCTGTACCGCTCGGTCTTCCACGCCACCAGCGAGGCCGAGGAGGGGCAGCGCGCGCTGGAGCACCTGGAGCAGACGATCGTCCTGGAGGGGGCCGAGACGATCGCCGCGATCATCCTGGAGTCGATCCCCGGCACGGCCGGCGTGATGGTGCCGCCGCCGGGCTACCTGGCCGGCGTCCGCGAGCTGTGCGACCGGTTCGGCATCGTGCTGATCGCCGACGAGGTCATGGCCGGGTTCGGCCGGGCCGGACGCTGGTTCGCGGTCGAGCACGCGGACGTCGTGCCGGACCTGCTGACCTTCGCCAAGGGCGTCAACTCCGGCTACGTGCCCATGGGCGGCGTCGCGATCAGCCCGGCGATCGCCGCGACGTTCGCCGAGCGGGTGTACCCCGGCGGGCTCACGTACTCCGGCCACCCGCTGGCGGCCGCCGCGGCCGTGGCCACCATCCGCGCGATGGAGGACGACCGGGTGGTCGAGCACGCCGCCGCCCTGGGCTCGGAGGTCTTCGCCCCCGGGCTGGCCGCGCTGCAGGACGCCCACGAGCTGGTCGGCGAGGTGCGCGGCACCGGCGTCTTCTGGGTCGCCGAGCTGGTGGCCGACCGCGCCACCCGCGAGCCCCTGGACGCCGCCACGATGGGCCGCGTCGTCGCGGCCAGCAGGAAGCGCGGCCTGCTGCCCATGGTCAACGCCAACCGCGTGCACCTCGTGCCGCCGCTGACGATCACGGCCGCGCAGGTGCGCGAGGGGCTGGAGGCGCTGGGCGAGGCCCTGGCCGAGGTGTCTGCGTGACGACCCGTCCCAAGGACGCGCTCGCCGGGTCGGTCCTGCGCCCGCTGTGGCTCGACACCCCCGCGCGTCCGGACCCGCGCCCGGCGCTCACCGGGGACGTCGAGACCGACCTGCTGGTGGTCGGCGGCGGGTTCACCGGCCTCTGGACGGCGCTGCGCGCGCTGGAGCGCGACCCGGGACGCCGGGTGCTGCTGGTCGAGCGCGACCGGCTCGCCGAGCACGCCACCGGACGCAACGGCGGGTTCTGCGAGGCCTCGATCACCCACGGCGAGGCGAACGGCCGTGCCCGCTGGCCCGGGGAGTACGACACGCTGCACGCCCTCGGCGTGCGCAACCTCGACGAGATCGCCGCGACGGTGGAGCGCTACGGCATCGACTGCGGGTTCGTCCGCGGCGGACAGCTGTCGGTGGCGACCCGTCCGCACGAGGTCGCGTGGCTCGAGCCGGACGAGCCCGGCTTCCTGGACGCCGACGGCGTCCGCGCCCTCGTCGACTCGCCCACGTACCTGGCCGGGCGCCTGGACGGGCCGCAGGAGTGCGCGCTCGTCGACCCGGCGCGGCTGGCGTGGGGGG
>NZ_JBNFNZ010000210.1:0-4171 GCF_057364525.1 Aeromicrobium sp. PFPM2_SD2 | reverse complement strand
CACCTCGCCGCGGCTCAGCTCGTGGTCGGGGTCGTACCCGGTCTGCGTGGGCAGGTCGAAGGCGAGGCCCGCCACGTCGTGCTCGGCGCGCGCGACGGTGCGCCGGGCCAGCCAAGCGCGCGCCTGCTCGAGCCCGCGTCGTGGTCAGGCAAGACCGCGCACCACGCGTCCGGGCGGGCGGTCGCCGCGCACGCTGGCCACCATCTCCAGCACCCGTCGCGTGCCGACGACGTCGTGGGAGCGGAACATCGCGGCACCGGCGTGCGCGGCCAGGGCGGTGGCGGCCAGCGTGCCCTCGCCCCGCTCGGCCGGCGGGAGCCCGCCCAGCGTCTCGCCGACGAAGTCCTTGTTGCTCAGCGCCATGAGCACCGGCCAGCCGGTGGCGACGAGCTCGTCGGCGCGGCGCAGCAGCTCCAGCCCGTGCCAGGTGTTCTTGCCGAAGTCGTGCGTGGGGTCGACGAGGATGCCCTCGCGCGGCACCCCGCGGGCGACGAGCCGCTCTGCGGCGGCGGTCGTCTCGGCGACCACGTCGGCGACGACGTCGGGGTAGGCGACCCGGAACGGACGGGTGCGCGGCACCGCGCCGCCGGTGTGCGAGCAGACGAACCCGGCGCCCAGCTCGGCGGCCACGTCGACGAGACCGGGGTCGGCGCCCTGCCAGGTGTCGTTGAGCAGGTCGGCGCCGGCCTCGACGGCGGCGCGGCCCACGGACGCGCGCCAGGTGTCGATGCTGATGACCACGTCCGGCAGCTCGGAGCGGACCCGCTCGACGAAGCCGACGGTGCGGCGGATCTCCTCGAGCTCGTCGACGTCGTCGCCGGGCCCGGCCTTCACCCCGCCGATGTCCAGGACGTCCGCGCCCTCGGCGACGAGCCGGTGCGCGGCCTCGATCGCGGCGGCGTCCTCGAACGTCGCGCCCCGGTCGTAGAACGAGTCGGGGGTGCGGTTGAGGATGGCCATGACCAGCGCCCGGTCGCGCACGACCCGGCGCCCCCGGAAGGTCAGGTCGACGCTCATCGTCGCCATTGTGTCAGGCGCCGACGACTCCCCAGTCGCTCAGCACGGCGTCGTTGTCGCGTCCGGGCACGGGCGGGGGCGTCGGCGCGTCCGGAGCGGTGCGCGAGAAGCGCGGCGCCGGGCCGGCCTGCGTGGCGCCGTTGACGTCGACGATCGTGCCGCGCGCCCGCAGGTGCTCGTCCTGCGCCGCCTCCGCCATGGTCAGCACCGGGGTGACGCACGCGTCGGTGCCCGCGAAGACCTTCGTCCACTCCTCGCGGGTGCGCGAGGCGAACGTCTCGGTGAAGACCTCGCGCAGGCGCGGCCAGCCGGACGGGTCCATCTGCGCCGGCAGGTCGGCCTCGGCGAGCCCCAGCCCCTCGAGCAGCAGCGCGTAGAACTGCGGCTCGAGCGACCCGACGGCCATCCAGCCGCCGTCGCTGCAGCGGTAGGTGTCGTAGAACGGCGCCCCGCCGTCGAGCAGGTTCGCGCCGCGGCGGTCCTGCCACAGGCCGATGCCCTGGAGCGCCCACACGAACTGCATGAGGGTGGACGTCCCGTCGACGATGGCGGCGTCCACGACCTGCCCCTGGCCGGACGTGCCGCGCTCGACCAGCGCCGCGAGGACGCCCTGGACGAGCAGCATCGAGCCGCCGCCGAAGTCGCCGAGCAGGTTGATCGGCGGGACGGGCTTGTCCGCCGGTCCGATGGCGTGGAGCGCACCGGTGAGGCCGACGTAGTTGATGTCGTGCCCGGCCAGGTGGGCCATCGGGCCGGTCTGGCCCCAGCCGGTCATGCGGGCGTAGACGACGCGCGGGTTGCGCTCCAGGCACGTGTCCGGGCCGATGCCGAGCTTCTCGGCCACGCCGGGCCGGAAGCCCTCGACGACGACGTCCGCCTTCTCGACCAGCGCGAGCAGCGTCGCCTTGTCCGCCTCGTCCTTGAGGTTCAGGCCGACCGAGCGGCGGCTGCGCATGAGGTGGTCGCCGCCCTGGCCGCCCGTGACGTCCAGGCCGCCGGACGGACGCTCGACGCGCACGACGTCCGCGCCGAGGTCGCCCAGCATCATCGCCGCGTGCGGCCCGGGCCCGATGCCGCCGAGCTCGACGACGCGGATGCCTGCGAGGGGTCCGGCCACGGGTCAGCCCTTCAGCTCGTTGATCTGCTCGACCAGGCGCAGGCGCGCGTCCGCGTCACGGTTGGCGTCGCCGACGGGGCTGACCAGGATCGTGCTGACGCCGGCGCGCTCGAACGCGGCCAGCTGCTCGGCGACGTCGGACTCGCTGCCGATGAGCGAGATGGACCGCGCGAACTCCTCGGGCACCTCGGCGGCGGCCTCGACCTTCTTGCCCGACAGGTACAGGTCCTGGATCTTGTCGGCCTGCTCGCCGTACCCGTAGCGGGTCGCGAGGTCGTGGTAGAAGTTCTTGCCCTTGGCGCCCATGCCGCCCACGTACAGCGCCAGGCGGTGCTTGACCTCCTCGACCGCCTTGCCCTCGTCGGCACCGATGTAGGCCGGCGCGTCGACGTAGATCTCCAGCGGCGGCAGGTCGGCCGAGCGCTTCGCCCGGCCCTTCTCCAGCGACGGGCCGAAGACGTCCATGGCCTTGCCGGTGTGGAAGAAGATCGGCTCCCAGGCCTCGCACAGCTCGGCGGCGAGGGCGACGTTCTTGGGCCCCATCGCGGCCAGCATCACCGGGATGTCGGCGCGCAGCGGGTGGTTGATGAGCTTGAGCGGCTTGCCCAGTCCCGTGCCCTGCTCGGCGGGCAGCGGCAGCTGGTAGAACTTCCCGTCGTAGGTCAGCGGCTCGCGGCGCCAGACCTTGCGGCAGATCTCGATGACCTCGCGGGTGCGGCCGATCGGCGCGTCGTAGGGCACGCCGTGGAAGCCCTCGACGACCTGCGGGCCGGAGGCGCCGAGGCCGAGGATGAAGCGGCCGTCGGAGATGTAGTCGAGGCCGGCCGCGGTCATCGCCAGCAGCGCGGGCGTCCGCGAGTAGATGTTGACGATGCCGGTGGCGATCTTGACCGTCTCGGTCCTCGCCGCGATGTAGCCGAGCTGGCTGATCGAGTCGTAGCTGTAGAGCTCGGCGGCGAAGACCGTGTCGAGCCCGGCGGCCTCGAGCCGCTGGATGTCGGCGACGGCCTCCTTGAAGCCGGCGGAGTAGTCGAGCTGCATGCCCAGGCGCATGGCGGTTCCTCTCTGGGTCAGGACGTGGCCGTGGGCCACTGGGCGGGACGTCCGGCGACGAAGGCGTCCACGCCCTCGATGCCGGCCGGGCTGGTGGAGCTGTCGGCGATCGAGTCGGACTCGGCGTCGAGCTGGTCCGAGAGCGAGCGCGCGCGGCCCTCGCGGAACAGCGCGCGGATGCGTCCGTAGGCCTCGGTCGGTCCCTCGGCCAGGGCGGACGCCGCGGCGAGCGCCTCGTCGGCCACCTCTCGTCGGCGACGACGCGCGACAGGATGCCGAGCCGCTCGGCGGTCTCGGCGTCGATCGTCGCGTGGTGAGGAGAGCTCGCGGGCCTTGGCCTCGCCGACCTGGCGGGCCAGCGTGTGGGTCATGCCGCCGTCGGGGGTGTAGCCGATGCCGGGGTAGGCCGGCTTGAGCCGGGTGCGGGCGCCGCCGATGCGGACGTCGGCCAGCAGCACCAGGCTCATCCCGGCGCGGCGGCCAGCCGGGCACCCGGCGCGACGGGGACGCCGACGCCGTCGAGCACGCGCACGAGTCGTGCAGGCCGTCGGCCGGCGTCGTGGACGTGCGCGTGGCGGTCCTCGGCGGCGGCGAAGGCGTGGACGTTGCCGCCGGTGGAGAAGTGCGGGCCGTCGGCGCCGAGCAGCACCGCGCCGGTCTCGTCCGGGTCGAGCGCCTGCAGCGCGGCCAGGGCCTCGTGGACGCGGCCGAAGTCCAGGGCGTTGCCGGCGGAGACGTCGGACAGGACGAGGCGCAGCACGCGACCGTGCCGGGTGACCGAGGAGCTCATGGCTCGCATCGTGCCAGAAGCGCTGTCACGGTGTGTCGGCGGACACACGGTGCGTCGTCTCAGGGTCGGCGCTCCCAGCGGACGAGCTCGCCCTCCTCGGGGTGCACCAGGCGCTCGGCCTCGGCGAACCCGGCGGCCCGCAGCACGCCGCCCGAGCGGACGTCCGCGGCCAGGGTGTGGGCCACGACGCGCTC
>NZ_JBNFNZ010000209.1:0-4203 GCF_057364525.1 Aeromicrobium sp. PFPM2_SD2 | reverse complement strand
GGTGCTCGTGCTCGGGGCTCGCGGCGGGCCGGGCCGGCGACCTGCCGCCCCACCCCGCGTGGTGCTGGCCGGCGTCGCGGTCGGACAGGTGTGCGCCGCGTACACGTCCTTCATCGTCATCATGAGCGGCGACCACGACGCGGCCCGCCGGGTGCTGAGCTGGACGCTCGGCTCGTTGGCCGGCGTGCGGTGGACGGGGGCGATCACCCTCGTCGTCCTGGTGCTGCTGACCTTCGTGCTGGTCATGGCCTACACCTCGGCCCTGGACGCGTTCGCGTTCGGCGAGACGGCGGCCGGGTCGCTCGGCGTCAGCGTCCGGGCGACGCGCTGGACGCTCATGATCGGCACCGCGCTGGTCACCGCCGGTCTCGTCTCGTTCACCGGCGCCATCGGCTTCGTCGGCCTCGTCGTGCCGCACCTGGTCCGCCTGGCCTGCGGCCCGTTGCACAAGCGGCTGCTCCCGCTGAGCGCCCTGGCCGGAGCGCTGCTGCTCGTCCTCGCCGACACCCTGGCCCGCTCGCTGGTCGACGGGCAGGAGGTGCCGATCGGCATCGTCACCGCCGTGGTCGGCGCCCCCGTCTTCGCGTGGCTGCTGCGCCGCGAGGGGAGGACGTCATGAGGCTGAGCGTCCAGGACGTCACCTGGGTCCGGCGCGGCACCCGGGTGCTGGACCGGGTGACGGCACAGGTGCCGGCCGGGTCCATCACCGGACTCATCGGACCCAACGGCTCGGGCAAGACGAGCCTGCTCACCCTGCTCGCCGGACTCGCCCGGCCGACGTCCGGCCGCGTGCTGCTGGGGGAGCGGGACGCCGCGAGCGTCCCGTCCCGTGAGCGCGCCCGGCTGGTCGCGCTGCTGGAGCAGCACGCCACGACGTCGCTCGACCTCACCGCCCGGCAGGTGGTCGAGCTCGGCCGCATCCCCGCACCGCGGACGCTGGGGCCGGCTCGGCCGACCCGGAGCGCCGGCGGTCGTCGGAGCAGGCGATGGTCGCGGCGCACGTCGCCCACCTGTCCGGCCGCCGGTGGCAGACGCTCTCGGGCGGTGAGCGCCAGCGCGTGCAGCTGGCCCGCTCGCTGGCCCAGCAGCCGTCCGTCCTCATGCTCGACGAGCCCACCAACCACCTGGACCTGGGCCACCAGATCGACCTGCTGCGGACGGTCCGGCGGCTCGGCGTCACGACCGTCGCCGCCCTGCACGACCTCGACCTCGCCGCCGCCTACTGTGACCGGCTCGTGGTGCTGGACAACGGCGGCGTCGTCGCCCACGGCCCGGTGGCCGAGGTGCTGAGCAGCTCGCTCGTGGAACGCGTCTACGGCGTCCGGGCCGAGGTCGAGCGGCACGCCGTCGCCGACCGCCTGACGGTGGTGTGGCACCCGTGAGCGAGCCGGTCCTCGTCCACGTGGCCACGGCGCTGCCGGACGCCGCCCGAACCACGACCTGCGCCGGGCCGCGGACGACGCCGGGCGCGACTGGCCTTCCTCCAGGGCGGCGAGCCGAGCCTCACGCGCCTGCTGGACGAGCTCCACGCCGACGGCGTGCGCGAGCTGCGGCTGGAACCGGTCAGCACCGACGCCTGACCTACGCCCGCTCGTGGGTCGGCCGGGTCGCCGGCCACTGGCAGCGCCAGCAGGTCGACCCGCCGACCATCCACTTCGGCGAGCGGACGATCACCGGCGGGGAGGCCGTTCTGTCGTCGCCGGCCTGGGACCGTCCGCCGGCGCACCGGCACCACCTGCTGCTGTGCCGCGGCCCGCGCTGCAGCGCCCGCGGCTCCGACGCGACCTACCGCGCGCTCGTCGGCCGGCTCGTCGCCGAGGGCCTCACCGACGAGGACGTCCTCATGGCCCAGACCGGCTGCCTGTTCCCGTGCAACCACGGGCCCGTGGCCGTCGTCCACCCCGACGGCGCCTGGTACGGCCCCGTGACTCCCGCCGACACCGACCGGCTCGTCCGCGAGCACCTCGTCGCCGGACGGCCGCTGGCCGACCTGCGGATCGAGACCGAGACCGCCTCCATCGAAGGAGAAGCATGACCCGCATCGCCCTGCTGTCCACCTCGGACACCGACCTGCTCTCGGCCCGCGCCAGCGGCGCGGACTACGTCTGGGCCAACCCGACGCGCCAGGTGGAGGGCCACCAGTCGATGGCCGAGGTCATCGAGGTGTCCGACCTTGTGATCTGCCGGCTGCTGGGCTCGCCGGACGACCTGTGCGGCGGCTTCGAGCGCATCCGCGCCACCGGCAAGCCGATGATCGTGCTGGGCGGCGAGCTGACGCCGAACGCCGAGCTCATGGAGATGTCGACGGTGCCCGTCGGCGTCGCCGCCGAGGCCCACCGCTACCTCGTCGAGGGCGGCCCGGAGAACCTGCGCCAGCTGCACGCGTTCTGCTCCGACACCGTGCTGCTGACCGGCACCGGCTTCGAGCCGCCGCTGACCGTGCCCGCCTGGGGCTGGCTCGACCGGCCCGAGCCGGCTGACGCCGCGGCGGGCTGCCGCGCGTCGGCGTGCTGTTCTACCGCGCCCCACCACACGGCCGGCAACGAGGACTTCGCCCACGCGCTGCGACGCGATCGACGCGACCCGGCGAGGCCGTGGGCCGGCCGGTCTTCTCCAGCTCGCTGCGCTCGGCCCCCGACGACCTCTACGAGGCGCTCGGCTCGCTGGACGCCCTCGTCGTCACCGTCCTCGCGGCCGGCGGTGCGACCCCCGCCGGCGTCTCGGCCGGCGGTGACGACGCGGCCTGGGACGTCGCGCGCATGGCGGCGCTCGACATCCCGATCCTGCAGGGCCTGTGCCTGACCTCGAGCCGCGAGGAGTGGCTGGCCAACGACGACGGCGTCACGCCGCTGGACTCGGCCAACCAGATCGCGATCCCCGAGTTCGACGGCCGCATCATCACCGCCCCGTTCTCGTTCAAGGAGGTCGACGCCGACGGCCTGCCGCGCTACGTCGCCGACGCCGAGCGCTGCGACCGCGTGGCCCGCATCGCCGTGCACCACGCGCGCCTGCGCCACGTGCCGGCGGGCGACCGGCGCGTCGCCCTCATGCTGTCGGCCTACCCGACCAAGCACAGCCGCGTCGGCAACGCCGTGGGCCTGGACACGCCGGTCTCGGCCGTCCGCCTGCTGCGCCGCATGGCCGAGGCCGGCTACGACCTGGGCGGCGACAACGAGGTCACCCGCATGCTGGCCATGGACGACGACACGGCCGCGGGCGACGCCCTCATCCACACGCTGATCGCCGCGGGCGGCCAGGACGAGGAGTGGCTCACCAACGCCCAGCTCACCGACTCGCACGTGCGCATCACGCCCGAGGAGTACGCGGCCTGGACCGCCGACCTGCCCCAGGACCTGCGCGACGAGATCGTCGAGGCGTGGGGCGCGGCGCCGGGGACGCTGTTCGTGAACGACCGCGGCGAGATCGTCCTGGCGACGCTGCAGGCCGGCAACGTGGTCATCCTCATCCAGCCGCCGCGCGGGTTCGGCGAGAACCCGGTCGCGATCTACCACGACCCGGACATGGCGCCCTCGCACCACTACCTGGCCGCGTACCGGTGGGTGCGGCACGGCTTCGGCGCCCACGCCGTCGTCCACCTGGGCAAGCACGGCTCGATGGAGTGGCTGCCGGGCAAGAACGCGGCCCTGTCGGCGTCGTGCGCGACCGACGCCGCGATCGCCGACCTGCCGCTGGTCTACCCGTTCCTGGTCAACGACCCGGGCGAGGGGGCGCAGGCCAAGCGCCGCGCCCACGCCGTCATCGTCGACCACCTCATCCCGCCGATGGCCGCGCGGAGACGTACGGCGACATCGCCCGCCTGGAGCAGCTGCTCGACGAGTACGGCAACATCGCGGCGATGGACCCGGCCAAGCTGCCGGCGATCCGCGGCGAGATCTGGACCCTCATGCGCTCGGCCGAGATGCACCGCGACCTGGGCCTGGAGGACCAGCCGGACGACGAGTCGTTCGACGACTTCATCATGCACGTCGACGGCTGGCTCTGCGAGATCAAGGACGTCCAGATCCGCGACGGCCTGCACGTGCTGGGGCAGGCGCCGGAGGGGTCCGTCCGCGTCGACCTGGTGCTCGCGATCCTGCGGGCCCAGCAGGTGTGGAGCGGCGAGGCCGGAGCCGTGCCGGGCCTGGCGTGCGGCCCTCGGCCTCAAGGGCGACGAGGGCGACCGCCGCGGTGGACGCGACCGAG
>NZ_JBNFNZ010000208.1:0-4230 GCF_057364525.1 Aeromicrobium sp. PFPM2_SD2 | reverse complement strand
CGGCCGGCCCAGCCGAACAGCTCGGCCGCTCGGTCGTGGCAGGCCATCAGCTGGCGGCTGGAGTACGGCGCGCCGGTCTCGGGGTCGGCGTCGGGCTCGTTGCGTCGGCGCAGCTCGACCGGGTCGATGCCGGCGACGTGCGCGAGCTCGTCCAGCGCCGACTCGATGGCGTAGGCCCCCGGGCACTCCCCCGGGGCCCGCATCCAGCTCGGCGTGTGGACGTCCAGCTGCGTCACCCGGTGCGTGGTCAGGGCCGTGCGCGAGGCGTACATGTGGCGCACGTACTCGGCGGTCTGCTCGGTGAACTCCTTGATGCGGGACGTCTGCGAGAACGCCTCGTGCGAGATGGCCTGCAGCCGGCCCTCGGCGTCCGCGCCCAGCCGGACGCGCGAGATCGTCGGCGTCCGGTAGCCGGCCAGGCCGAACATCATCTGCCGGGTCCAGGCCAGCGCGACCGGGCGCCCGACGACCTTCGCGGCCAGCGCCGCGAGGACGGGGTTCGCCTTGGGCTCGCCCTTGGAGCCGAAGCCGCCGCCGACGTGCTCGGCGGTCACCCGGACCTGCGACTCCTCGAGCCCGAACAGGGTCGCCAGCGTCTGGGCGACCGGGGTGGTGCCCTGGGTGGAGTCGACCAGGTGCAGGCTGTCGCCCTCCCACCAGGCGACGGTGGCGTGCGGCTCCATCGGGTTGTTGAACAGCGCCGGCGTCGCGTAGACCGCCTCGTGGACGTGCACGGACGACGCGAGGCCCTCCTCGACGTCGCCGCGCGCGCTGTCGGTCTCGGCGCCGGCGTTGGCCTGCTCGGGCGCGTACAGGCCGGGGTGGTCGATCGTCAGGCCGACGTCGTGCGGCTCGGTCACGTACTGCACGTCGAGCAGGGCAGCCGCCTCGCGGGCGGTCTCCAGCGTCTCGGCCACGACGAGGGCGACGACCTGGCCGCGGTAGGCGACCCGGTCGTCCTGCAGCACCTGCAGCTCGGCGTCGTCGGCGTCCTGCAGACGCGGTGCGTCGCGCCAGGTCAGGACGTGCACGACGCCGGGCAGCGCACGGGCCGCGTCGACGTCGATCCCGGTGACGCGCCCGCGGGGCACGGTGGCACGGACGACCCAGGCGTGGAGCGCGTCGTCGGGGCGCTTCTCGACGGCGTAGCGGGCCAGGCCCGTGACCTTGTCGCGTCCGTCGACCCGGACGTGGTCGTGGCCGAGCACGGTCATGCCTGTCCTCCCGCCAGCTCGTGGAGCGTCGCGACGGACAGCCGCCGGGCCAGCTCGACCTTGAACGCGTTCTGCTCGGTGGGACGTGCCGCCGCGAGCTCGGCCCGGACGGCGTCGTCGAACAGCGACCCGTTGGGCGTCCGGCCGCGGATCGCGTCCTCGGCCACGGTGGCCCGCCACGGTTTGTGCGCGACCGAGCCGAGCACCAGGCGGACGTCGTCGACGACCCCGTCCTCGACGGTCAGCGCCGCCGCGACGGTGACCAGGCCGAACGCGAACGAGCGCCGTCGCGCGCCTTGCGGTAGGTCGAGCGCTGCCGAGCCCGGTCAGCGGCACCTCGACCGCGGTCACCAGCGCGCCGGGCGGCAGGTTCGTGTCCCGGTGCGGCTCGCGCCGGGCAGCCGGTGGAAGTCGACCGCCGGGATGCTCGCCTCGCCGTCGGCGGTGCGCACGTGCACGACCGCGTCGAGGGCGACCAGCGCGACCGACATGTCGCCCGGGTGGGTCGCGATGCAGTGCTCGGACGTGCCGAGCACGGCCAGGTCGCGCGAGAGCCCGTCGACGGCCGGGCAGCCGGTGCCCGGCTCACGCTTGTTGCACGGCTTGGCCGGGTCCATGAAGTAGACGCAGCGGGTGCGCTGCAGCAGGTTGCCGCCGGTGCTGGCGCGGTTGCGCAGCTGCCCGGACGCGGCGGCGAGCAGCGCCCGGGAGAGCCCGGGGAGCCGCTCGCGGACGACTGGGTGCGCGGCCAGGTCGCTGTTGCGCACCCCGGCGCCGATCCACAGCGACCCGTCGCGCTCGACGACCTCGGTGGACCCGAGCCGGTCGACGTCCACGACCCGCTCGGGCCGGGCCACCCCGAGCCGCATGAGGTCGACCAGGTTGGTGCCGCCGGCGAGGGCGGACGTGCCCGGCTCGGCCAGCAGCGCCAGCGCCTCGTCCTCGGTCTCCGGCCGGACGTAGTCGAAGGCCCTCATCGCGCCGCCTCCTGCACCGCGGTGACGATGTGCGCGTAGGCCCCGCACCGGCACAGGTTGCCGCTCATCCGCTCGCGCACCTCCTCGGCCGACGCCTCGGCGTCGCCGGCCAGGTCGTCGGTGACGTGGCTCGGCCACCCCTGCGCGAGCTCGTCGAGGGCGCCGACCGCCGAGCAGATCTGGCCGGGCGTGCAGTAGCCGCACTGGAACGCGTCGTGGTCGAGGAAGGCCTGCTGCACGGGGTGCAGCGCGTCGCCGTCGGCGAGCCCCTCCACCGTGGTGACCTCGCGGCCGTCGAGCGTCACGGCCAGGGCCAGGCACGCGTTGGTGCGCCGGCCGTCCACGAGCACCGTGCAGGCGCCGCACTGGCCGTGGTCGCAGCCCTTCTTGGAGCCGGTCAGGCGCAGTCGCTCGCGCAGCAGGTCGAGCAGGGACGTGCGGTTGTCGACCGTGAGCTCGTGCCGGGTGCCGTTCACCGTCACGACCAGGGGCGAGGAGGGAGGCTGGGTCACCCTCGTGACGCTACGCACGGCTCGCCCGGCCCGCACGACGAGCGAGCGGCGTCCGGTCGAGCCCGCACGCTAGGTTCGGGGCCACCGCAGAGGAGGGGAAAGCATGGGATCGTCCGCCACCACCACCGTCGACCTCGACGTCGCGCCTGAGCAGGCCGTGGCCGCGGTCCGGCGCGTCGTCGCCGAGAACCGGTTCACGCCCGGCGAGGCGTCCGCCGACGGCCTCACCCTGACGTTCCGGACGCGCAAGACGCTGCTCAGCTGGGAGCTGGACGTCGTCGCGCGCGTGGAGCCCACGGCCACCGGGTCGCGCGTGGAGATCACCGCCGACACGCGGCCCGACCGCGGCAAGGCGCTGCTGGACGGCGCCAAGAACCGCAAGGCCGTCGAGCGTCTGGCCGACCAGCTCCGCGCGGCCGCCTCGTGAGCGCCGTCCAGGTGCGTCCGGCCCGGCCGCAGGACGAGGCCTCGTGGCGCGCGCTCTACGCCGCCTACGCCACGTTCTACGAGCAGGACTCGGTCGACCAGTCCCTCGTATGGGGCTGGATCCACGACCCGGCGCACGAGGTCGAGGCCCTGGTCGCCGAGCGGGACGGCGTGCTGGTCGGCCTGGCCCACGTGCGCGCGTTCGCGCGTCCGCTCGCCGGCTCGGTCGGCGGCTGGCTGGACGACCTGTTCGTCGACCCGGCCGCCCGGGGCACGGGCGTGGTCGACGCGCTGCTGGACGCCGTGCGGACGCTCGCCCGCCAGCGCGGCTGGTCGGTGGTGCGGTGGGTCACCGCGGACGACAACCACCGAGCGCAGGCGGTGTACGACCGCGTGGCCACGCGCACGACGTGGGTCACCTACGACATGGCGACCTGAGCGACTCCTCGAGGAGCGGTCCGGTCAGGCGGGGACGTGCACGACGGCACCGAGGTCGCGGACGTCGGCCAGCATCGGGTGCGCCGCTCGTGTCGACTCGACGACTCGGCGGTCGAGCTCGGCCACGACGACGGCCTCCTCGCCGGCCGGGGCGGACGCGATCGTGCGTCCCTCGGGGTCGTGCACGGCGGCGCCGCCGTTGAACTCGGCGTCGCCGCACCGTCCGACCAGCCCGGCGGTGAGCACGTACATGCCGTTGTCTAGCGCGCGGGAGCGGTAGTACAGGTCGCGGCGGTGCTCGCTCCCGGCGAAGAACGCCATCGCGTTGACGTACAGCGCCGCGCCGGCCTGCGCCGCGGCCCGGGCGTGCTCGGGGAAGGAGCCGTCGTAGCAGACGCTCAGCCCCACCGGCCAGCCCTCGACGTCCAGCACGACCCCGTGCTCGCCGGGCACGAAGTGCGGCTGCTCGCCCTCGACCAGGTGCTGCTTGTCGTAGACGCGGCGCACTCCCCCGCCGAGCGCCAGCAGGCTCAGCCGCAGTCCGTCCGGGGTCGGCACGGGCGGCGCCGGCCAGCACGAGCACGCCGGCCGCGGTGGCGGCCTCGTCGAGCGGCGCGAGCACCGGGTCGTCCGCCTCGAACGACGGGGCGGCGGCATGACGTA
>NZ_JBNFNZ010000207.1:0-4235 GCF_057364525.1 Aeromicrobium sp. PFPM2_SD2 | reverse complement strand
GCCTTCGGCCTGGGGCGGCCCGAGCTCGGCGTGGCCGCGGGCGCAGTTCGCGCGCACTTCCAGCAGGCGCGGGCGGCCGGGCTGCACAGCGTGCCGCACTCGGGGGAGTCGACCGACGCCCAGTCGGTGTGGGACGCCGTCGAGCACCTGGGCGCCGAGCGCATCGGGCACGGCATCCGCAGCGTCGACGACCCGGCGCTGCTCGCGCTGCTGGCCGAGCGCCGGATCGCGCTCGAGGTGTGCCCGACCTCCAACGTCCGCACCCGGTCGGTGCCGTCGATCGAGGAGCACCCGCTGCCGGCCATCGCCGCCGCGGGCGTGCCGTTCTCGATCTCGTCCGACGACCCGCCCATGTTCGGCACGACGCTCACCGACGAGTACGTCGTGGCGGCCGGGCTGCTCGGCCTGGACGAGGCGGGCGTCGCCGAGCTCGCCCGCCAGGCGGTGCGCCAGTCGTTCCTCGACGACGCCGGCAAGGCGTCCCTGCTGGCCGAGGTCGACGCCTACGCCGCCGCGCCGACGCCGTGAGGTGGGGGCGCCGACAGCCGCCGGTCGCGCGAGCAGCGGAGGACCCTGACGCGGTCCTGGTCGAGGCGTTCCTGGCCGAGGTGGTGGGTCCGCCGTGGCTGCCCGAGGGGACCGGTGAGCCGCGCCGGCGGGTGGACGACGCGCTGTGGCTGTGCCCGTGCTACTGCGACGACGACGCGCCGGTGTGGCTCGTGTGCTCGGTCGGCGACGACGTGATCTGGTCCCGGGTGCCTGACCCGGTCCAGGAGGTCGACCTGGTCGACGCCCGGCGGATGACCGGCGCCCACGTGCACCCGGCGACGCTGCTCGACTGGCTCCACGGGCGCGCCGACGACCCCGGCTTCGACGACCTCGATCCCCAGGACCGGGCCCTGGCCGACCGCCTGCGCGAGCGCCTGACGGGCCCGGCTCGCTAGGGACGCCCCCCGGACGCCCCCGCGAGCAGGTCCGTCAGCCCCAGTTGGTGCCGCGCGAGCGGGTCACGATGCGGGTCCACGGACCCCGCGGGACGTCCTTGCGCTCGACGAAGCGCCAGCGGACGCCCCGGGTGATGCCGTTGGTGCTGGCGAAGCCCAGGCATCCGGTGAGGGCCGGCGAGACGTCCATGCCGGCGCCGCCGTACCGCTTGTTCGCCGGCCGCTGGTTCTTGGTGCCGAAGACGTAGCGGGTGTCGCTGTACTTGCCCGGTCCGGCGTCCTGGATCTGCCCGAAGCAGCGCTTGTTGCCGCGGCGCAGCTCGACCCAGCGGTTCTTCATGAGGCTGTAGGCGCGGTTCTTGACCTTGCCGCGGTAGGCGCTGTGCTTCGCCCACGGGACGACCTGGCCGCGCTTCTTGAAGTTCGCGGTGACGTTGACGTCGTCGTAGGGCAGGTCGAGGTAGAACGGGTTCTCCTTCGGCCGCATGTGCCGGGGGAAGAAGCCGTTGCTGCGCACGCGCTTCTCGGTGCGGCAGTCGCCGTTCCTGCGGACGCCGTCGCAGCCGCCGTAGCGCTTGTACCACTTGTCGTCGTAGGCCGAGATGCGCTGCGAGCCGTCCGAGGCGTTCGGGTCGAAGATCTCGCCGACCCAGAACGTGGTGGCGGTGATGTTCGTGTGCCAGGGGTACCGCGGCGTCTTCGCGCTGCTGGGGGCGGTGGTGGTGCCGAGGGCCAGGCCGAGGCTGGTCAGCAGGGCGATGCCCGCGACGACGGCCCGGCGACCACGGCGCGAACGCACCGCGCGGAGGTGGGGGAATCCAGTCACGGGACTCTATTCTCCCAGTTTTTGGCACGAATCGCGAAAATCTGCGCAACAACGGTTACGCACTCGGGCGGCTCCCAGCGTCTAGCATCGCGGCATGTCCCTCCCCACCGACGCGCGCGTCCTGGTCACCGGCGCGGCCTCCGGACTGGGGCTCGCCCTCGTCCGCCGGCTGGTCGACCGCGGCAGCCACGTGCTGGCCACCGACGTCGCCGAGTCCCTGCCCGACACCCTCGCCGGCCTCGACCGCGTGACCTACCGGCGCCTGGACGTCACCAGCGACGTCGACTGGGCGTCGGCCCGCGACCACGTGGTGGAGACCTGGGGCCGCCTGGACGTGCTGTTCAACAACGCCGGTGTCGCGGCGGGCGGACGCATCGAGCTGACCGAGCTGGACCAGTGGCAGTGGATCGTCGACGTGAACCTGCTCGGCGTCGTGCGCGGCTGTCGGACGTTCGCCCCGCTCATGGTCGAGCAGGGCTCGGGCCACCTGGTGAACACCGCCTCGGCCGCCGGCCTGGTGCACATGCCGACGATGAGCGAGTACAACGCGGTGAAGGCCGGGGTCGTCGCGCTCAGCGAGACGCTGTTCTTCGAGCTGCACGACGCCGGGGTGCGGGTCTCGGCGGTGTGCCCGACGTTCTTCCGCACCAACCTCGCCGCGTCCCTGCGCGGCAAGGACGAGCAGGCGCAGCAGACGGCCGAGCGGCTCATCGCGCGGGCGAAGGTCGGGGCCGACGAGGTCGCCGAGCGCGTGCTCGCCGGCGTCGACCGCGACCAGCGGGTCATCGTGCCCAACGCCGACGGCCGCGCCCTGTGGGCGCTCAAGCGGCACGCGCGTCCGGTGTACGACCGCCTCGTCCTGCGCACGCTGCGCGGCCGGAGCCGCTGATGGGCACGCTGCTGCTCGTCCGCCACGGCCAGGCCGCCTTCGGCACCGACGACTACGACCGGCTCACCCCGCTCGGCGAGCGCCAGGCGCTCAACCTCGGGTACGCCTGGGAGGCCGGCGGCTTCAGCCCCGACGTCGCGATGGTCGGCTCGCTCAAGCGCCACCACCAGACCGCGATCGCGTCGTTGGACGTCCTGGGCGACGTCGACGGCTACGACCAGGACGCCGGCTGGGACGAGCTGGGGTTCGAGCCGCTCGTCGAGGCCTACGCGCCCGGCACGCCGCGCGACGACGCGAAGGGCTTCCAGAAGGCGTTCGTCGCCGCGACCGCCGCGTGGACGCGCGCCGAGCTGACCGACGTGAGCGAGTCGTTCACCGGCTTCACCGCCCGCGTGCTGGACGCCTTCGACCGCGTCGCGTCGTCCGTCGGGCCGCGACCAGACCGGCGTCGTGTTCAGCTCCGGCCGGCCCCCATCGCCGTCGTCGCCGCGCACCTGCTCGGCGGCGGCCCGGACCTGTGGTCGCGGCTCAACGCGTCCATGGTGAACGCCAGCACCACCAAGATCGTCCTGGGCTCGGCCGGTCGCACGCTCATCAGCTTCAACGAGCACGGTCACCTGCCCGCCTCCGACGTCACCTACCGATAGGAGCCACCGTGCGTCGCAACGTCCTCATCACCGGAGCCAGCTCGGGCCTCGGCGCCGGCATGGCCCGGGTCCTGGCCGAGCAGGGCCACCACCTCGCGCTCGCCGCGCGCCGCACCGAGCGGCTCGAGGCGCTGCGCGACGAGCTGCTGGCCGCGCACCCCGGCGTGCGGGTCAGCGTGCACGCGCTGGACGTCAACGACCACGACCGGGTCTTCGCCGTGGTCAAGGAGGCCGTCGGCGAGCTCGGCGGCCTGGACCGGGTCGTCGTCAACGCGGGCCTCGGCAAGGGCGGGCGCATCGGCACCGGACGCTTCGCGGCCAACCGCGAGACCGCGATGACCAACTTCGTCGCCGCGCTCGCCCAGTGCGAGGCGGCCATGGAGCACTTCTACGAGCGCAAGGCCGGGCACCTGGTCGTCATCTCGTCCATGTCGGCGATGCGCGGCATGCCGTCGTCCATGACGACGTACGCGGCCACCAAGGCGGGCGTGGCGCACCTGGCCGAGGGCATCCGCTCGGACCTCATCGGGCGCCGCGGCCACGACATCAAGGTCACGACGATCTACCCCGGCTACATCGCCTCGGAGATGAACGAGGGCGTCGAGCAGGAGGCGCGGATGATGGTCGACACCGAGACCGGCTGCCGCGCCCTGGTGAAGGCGATGCAGAAGGAGCCGGCCGAGGCCAGCGTGCCGCCGTGGCCGTGGAAGGCGATCGGCCCGGTCATGAAGCACGCTCCGCTCGGGGTCGTCCGCAAGCTGGTCTGAGCCGGCGAAGCGGCTGTCGGGGGCCTACAGGCGGGTCGCGCGCAGGACCGCGTCGTGCAGGGTGGTCGGTCGTCCGTCCGCCCCCGTCGCGGTGCGCGGCCAGGACGCACAGACGTCGACCAGCCAGGCCGTCGTCCAGCAGGCTCGGCCGCGGCGGCCGCG
>NZ_JBNFNZ010000206.1:0-4235 GCF_057364525.1 Aeromicrobium sp. PFPM2_SD2 | reverse complement strand
CGCCGGCCGACCTGCTCGACGACCCGGCCAGCGTCACCGCCCCGTACCTGCGCCGCGCGCTCGATCGTCCGGAGGCCTGAAGGGCGTCCGGGTCGCCGTCGCCGTCGGCGTGCGTCAAGGTGGGTCGGGCGAGGGACCGCGGGTCGCAGGTCCTGCCGCCCTCGCCCACCGACGAACGAGGAGGCCGCCGTGAGCTCCGACCACGACCTGACGATGCGGGTCGGCGACGACCGGCTGGTGGTCGAGCGCCGCTACGAGACGTTGAGCATCGCCAACGACGTCCTGGTCGCGTCATGGTTCGTCGCCGGGAGCGTCCTGTTCTTCTGGGAGTCGACGTCCCGCCTCGCCACCTGGATGTTCCTGATGGGCAGCATCGAGTTCCTGGCCCGGCCCGCCCTGCGCCTGGCCCGGCGGGTGCACCTGCAGCGGCTCCCCGGACGTCGCGGCGCGGACGACGACTCCTACGACTTCTGACGAGCGGGACCACCGAGCAGCGACCGAGTGAGGAGACGACGTGGACGTTCCCGTGCTGGTGGTGTGCTTCGCGGCCGTGCTCGTGGTCGCCGTGCTGCTGTCCGAGCTGGCGAACCGCACGGTGCTCTCCACGACCGTGCTGTTCCTGGCCGCCGGGTTCCTGCTCGGACCCGGCGTCCTGAGCGTCCTGGACGTCCGGTCGGGCGACCCGGCCGTCTCCGTGCTGGCCGAGCTCGCCCTCTTCTCGGTGCTGTACAGCGACGGGATGCGCGTCGGCGTGAACGACCTGCGGCAGGCCTGGCGCCTGCCCGGTCGCGCCCTGCTGCTCGGCCTGCCGCTCACGCTCGTGGTCACCGCGGCGCTGGCGCACTGGGTGGCCGGGCTGCCGTGGCTGGAGTCGCTGCTGCTCGGCGCCGTGCTGTCACCCACCGACCCGGTGTTCGCGGCCGCGATCGTCGGACGCCGCGAGGTGCCGTCGCGGCTGCGTCGTCTCCTCAACGTCGAGTCGGGCCTGAACGACGGGCTGGCGCTGCCGATCGTCCTGGTCCTGCTCGCGTCCGCGGGCGGCAGCCAGACCGGAGGGTGGACCCTGGTGACCGAGCTCCTGCTCGGCGTGGTCGTCGGCGTCGCCGTCCCGTGGGTCGTGCTGCGACTGGAGCGCCTGCCGTTCCTCTCGGCCGTGACCGGCCTGCAGCCGCTGCTCCCCGCTGCCGTCGGCATGCTCGTCCTCGGGCTGTGCCTGACCACGCACGCCAACCTCTTCCTCGGCGCCTTCTCCGCCGGCGCCACGGTCGCGACGATGTCGGAGGAGTTCCGGCACGAGTTCGAGCAGCTCGGAGAGCTGGTCGCCGAGCAGCTCAAGCTGCTGGCGGTGCTGGTGTTCGCGGCGCTGATGACCCCCACGTTCCTGGTCGAGGAGATCGCGTGGACCGGCTGGGTCTTCGCCGTCCTGGCCCTCGTGGTCGCCCGGCCGGCGGCGTTGTCGGTGTCGTTCCTCGGCTCCGGGCTGGCGCGACGTGAGCAAGCGGCGGCCATGTGGTTCGGCCCGAAGGGCTTCGCCTCGGTCGTCTACGGCCTCATCGTCCTGGAGTCGGGCATCGACCGGGCCGACGAGCTGTTCCACCTGACGGCGCTGACCGTGAGCCTGTCGATCCTCGCGCACTCGTCGACGGACGTCGTCGTGGCGCGCCAGTTCACCGACGGCGACGTCCCGGACGCGGGGGGCCGGGCCGAGGACCGGCCGTGACCCGGCGGTAGAGCAGGCGGCCCGGCGAGGCCGTCAGTCCGTGCGCCACCGTGCTGGCGACGACGATCATGATCCCAACGCCCAGGACCTCGTCGGAGAGTCCGGTCCGCTCGGCCTCCAGGGTCAGGTAGAACACCGCCGAGACGCCCACGGGCCCGAACCAGCCGAGGTACACGGCGTCCGGCAGCCCGATGCGCAGCGGCCGGGTGAGCAGGAGCAGGACCGGAACCCGGCGCAGCAGCAGCACGGCGAGGGTCAGCGCGATCGCCGGCCACCCCAGCTCGCGCCACACCGACCACGGGATCGTCGCGCCGAGCAGGACGAACAGCGGCAGGACGGCGAACCGGTTCAGCGCCTCGTCGATCTCCAGGTCGCCGGCCCGCTCGCGCGCGGTGCTGGTCAGGTTGAAGACCAGGCCGGCCACGAACGCGGCCAGCACGCCGTCGAGGCGGAGGACCCCCGACACGCCCACGACGAAGAGGGCGAGCAGGACGGTGAACAGGAGCATGGGGCCGTGGGACGTGGCGCCCGCGCTCTCCCCGAGGCGCAGGGCCCGGCCGCCGAGCCATCCGGCGAGGGCACCCAGGGCGATCGCGCCCAGCACCTGCCAGAGCGCCTCGGCGACCATCTCCGCGCCGCTCGTCGGCCCCGCGACGGCGAGCGCCACCAGGACGAACGGCAGGGCCAGGCCGTCGTTCGCCCCGGACTCCAGGGACAGGACCTGCCGGTCCCTCTCGGGCAGGTCACGCTCGGCGGCCCGGCCCGTGACCACGCTGGACGCCAGCACGGGGTCGGTGGGGCAGATCGCCGTCCCCAGCAGCAGGGCCCCGCCGAGGGAGAGCCCGAGGAAGGCGGCGCCCAGGCCGGCCGACACCAGCGCCATGACCGGCATCGCGACCAGCAGCAGCACGGTCACCGGGCGCCACCGGCTGCGCACCGCCGCGAACGAGTAGCGGAGCGCCACACCCACGACCGAGACGGACAGGAGGACCCGCGTCGCCCCGTGGACGGTGGCATGGTCGTCGGTGATCGGCGGAACCGACAGCCAGCCCGTCACCTCCGGCCCGACCAGCACCCCGATGACCAGGGCGACCAGCGGCTCCGACACCGGCAGGCGCCGGAAACGGGCCGACAGCGCGGCCACCACCACACCGATGGCGCCGACGGCGACGAGCAGCACGTCCAGGTTCACGGCGATGCCCTGGTGGTCGTGCCGGTGCTCATCGCGCGTTCCTCAGGCGGTGGTCGGCCCGGTAGGCCTCGAGCACCGCGGGCACGTCGGACGCGTCGCCCAGGTAGGTGCGCCCGAGTCGCTCGGCGAGGCTCTCGACGGCTCCGAGCAGGACCCCGGCGGCGTGGCGCACCTCCGGCGCGCGGGAACGACGTCCGGCCTCGCCGAGCTCGCGCGCGTACGGCAGGTTCTCGGCCAGCGACATGGTCCGGTCCTGCTCGAGGAAGTAGTAGGACTCGGCGTACTGCAGGAGGTCCGCCTCGCACTGCACCACGCCGTCCGCGACCTCGTCCAGCAGCCGGCTGGCGATGCTGGCCTCGCCCTCGGCCGCGACCTCGGGCGCCTGCGCGGCGCTCAGCAGGCTCAGCCGTTTCGCGACCGCCCGGCGCCGGCCCAGCACGGGGTAGACCTGCAGGATCCAGGAGATCGCCGCGGTCAGCAGGACGAAGCCGAGCAGGGCCTCGAACGGGGCCAGCAGCCGCAGGGCGGGGTCGGCCGGGATGATGTCACCGAAGCCGAGCGTCGCCACGCCGACCAGCGAGAGGTACAGCGCGGCCACGACGTCCGAGGACTGCCCCGGTCGCAAGGACGAGCCGAAGTAGAAGCCCTGCGGCATGTGCGGCGCGTAGACCAGCGTCCACCCGACCACCACCAGGCCGGTCCAGACCAGCACGGCGCCGAGCAGCCCGACGGGGCCGGTGAGCGGTCGCACACGCTGCGGCAGCCCGTGCTTGCTGAGCCACCACACGAGCGCGAACACCGATCGCGCGATCCGCCCGAACCCGCCCGGGTGCCACAGCGTGTGGAAGATGTCCCACATCGCGACGAGCACGACGAGCAGTCCGGCTGTGCTGATGCCCCATCCCATCCCGACGAGGCTAGTGCCCCCGTGGCCGGGCGCCAGCCGGACGGCGCCGCCGTCCGCGGTGTCCCGTCCACGACCGGGCGGCGTCGCGCGGCGCACGGCACAATGGCGGCGTCGGGCCCGAACGGCGGGTCGAACGGACGGAGCGCGCATGAGCGAGCAGCAGGACGTGGACCTCATCGTCGTCGGTCTCGGGCCCGGGGGCGAGGCACTCGCCACCGGTGCCGCGAAGGCCGGCCTGGACGTCGTCGCGATCGACAAGCACCTGGTCGGTGGGGAGTGCCCGTACTACGGCTGCATCCCGACCAAGATGATGGTGCGCGCTGCCGAGCGCTGGCCGAGGCGTCCGCGCGGCACGCTCGCCGGCGACGTCACCGTCGTCCCGTCCTGGACCGCGGTCGCCCGGCGGGTCGTCGCAG
>NZ_JBNFNZ010000205.1:0-4240 GCF_057364525.1 Aeromicrobium sp. PFPM2_SD2 | reverse complement strand
CGCAGCAGCGCCCGCAGGTCGCGGGCCGCGTCGTCGTCCAGGTCGTGGGCGCGGACGAGCAGCGCGCCGTCGGTGGGCTTGTCGTCGAGGTCGCCGTCCGGCAGGTCGCCGTCCAGGAAGGCCTCGACCGAGGCGACGAACTCGCCGAGGTCGAGCCGGTGGCGCGACGCCGGCTCGTACGGGCGCCACGGTGCGTCCCAGACGTGCAGCGCGTCGAGGTCGTCGAGGTGCACGACGCCCACCCCGGCCGTCGGGCCGAGCCGGTACAGCACCGTCGCCCGGCCGCGGATCGGGGACGCCCTGCTCAGGTTCGCGGTGACGTCGACGTCGGCCTCGCCGTCCGGGGCGTCGCGGCCCAGGAGCGTCCAGTCACCCACCCGGGCGGCGTGCAGCGGCGCACCGACCGCGCCGGCGAAGGCGTCGAAGTAGCCCGGCTTCTTGTGCGACAGCATGACGCCGCTCCAGCCGGCGCGGCTTGCGAGCGTCGCCACGTCGAGCAGGTCGTGCCCGTCGACCACGAGCCGGCCGTCGTCGTCGGGCGTCACGACCTCCGTGCCGAGCCGCTCGGCCAGGACGGCCACGTCGACGTCGGCGACCGGCTCGCCCTCGGGCTCGGACCAGGCGAGCAGCGCGCCGGTGGCCAGGTCGGCGAGGGTGA
The DNA here is from genome assembly GCF_057364525.1 of Aeromicrobium sp. PFPM2_SD2. Lineage (NCBI taxonomy): Bacteria > Bacillati > Actinomycetota > Actinomycetes > Propionibacteriales > Nocardioidaceae > Aeromicrobium > Aeromicrobium sp. PFPM2_SD2. Next base: position 3,582 of record NZ_JBNFNZ010000205.1, on the reverse strand, counting down.
GCACGAGGACGATGCCCGGAGCGCCCAGGACGGCACCGTCGAGCGTCCGGCCGCACGTCTCGAGGGCGGCCAGCTCGGCGGCGACGACCGCCTGCGGGTCGTCCCACTCGTCCCGGGCGCGCACGGCCACGTACCAGGCGTCGATGACGTCGTCGTCCACGCGCGCAACCTATCGGTCTCCGGTTGCCGACCGGGGGCACCTGCCGTCGAATGGACGCGTCGGCCGCGGAGCCGACCACCACCACTGCGAGGGAGAACCCGTGCGACCTTGGCCTGGACGTGCCTACCCGCTCGGCGCCACGTACGACGGCGTCGGCACCAACTTCGCCCTGTTCTCGGAGGTCGCCGACTTCGTCGAGCTGTGCCTGTTCGACGAGGCCGGCACCGAGACCCGGGTGCGGCTGGACGAGGTGGACGGCTTCGTGCACCACGGCTACCTGCCCGGCGTGGGTCCCGGCCAGCGGTACGGCTACCGCGTCCACGGCCCGTGCGACCCCGAGCAGGGGCTGCGCTGCAACCCGAACAAGCTGCTCATCGACCCCTACGCGAAGGCGTTCTCGCACGGCATCGACTGGGACGACTCGCTGTTCGCGTACGACTTCGACGACCACACCAAGCCCAACGACGCCGACTCGGCCGGGCACGTGCCGTACTCGCTCGTGACCAACCCGTACTTCGACTGGGCCAACGACCGTCCGCCGCGCACCCCGTACCACCAGACGGTGGTCTACGAGACGCACCTCAAGGGCATGACGATGACCCACCCGGGCGTGCCCGAGCACCTGCGCGGCACGTACGGCGGCCTGGCCCACCCGTCGGTCGTCCGCTACCTCAAGGAGCTCGGCGTCACCGCCGTCGAGCTGCTGCCGGTGCACCAGTTCGTCACCGACCACTACCTGGTCGAGAAGGGCCTGAAGAACTACTGGGGCTACAACACCCTGGGCTTCTTCGCGCCGCACGACGCCTACGCCGCGACGCCGGGCCAGCAGGTCCAGGAGTTCAAGGGCATGGTGCGCGCGCTGCACGAGGCGGGCATCGAGGTCATCCTCGACGTCGTCTACAACCACACCGCGGAGGGCAACCACCTCGGCCCGACGCTGTCGATGCGCGGCATCGACAACCAGGCGTACTACCGCCTCGTCGACGACGACCCGCAGCACTACATGGACTACACCGGCACCGGCAACAGCCTCAACGTCGGCCACCCGCACACGCTGCAGCTCATCATGGACTCGCTGCGCTACTGGGTGACCGAGATGCACGTGGACGGCTTCCGGTTCGACCTCGCGTCCACCCTGGCCCGCGAGTTCTACGACGTCGACCGGCTGTCGGCGTTCTTCGAGCTCGTCCAGCAGGACCCGGTTGTCAGCCAGGTCAAGCTCATCGCCGAGCCGTGGGACGTCGGCCCCGGCGGGTACCAGGTCGGCAACTTCCCGCCGCAGTGGACCGAGTGGAACGGCCAGTACCGCGACACGGTGCGCGACTTCTGGCGCGGCGAGCCGGCCACGCTCGGCGAGTTCGCCTCGCGCCTGACCGGGTCGTCGGACCTGTACCAGGACAACGGCCGGCGCCCGTACGCCTCGATCAACTTCGTCACCGCCCACGACGGCTTCACGCTGGCCGACCTCGTCGCGTACAACGAGAAGCACAACGAGGCCAACGGCGAGGAGGGTCGCGACGGCGCCGACGACAACCGCTCCTGGAACTGTGGCGTCGAGGGGCCGACCGACGACCCCGAGGTGCTCGAGCTGCGCGGACGCCAGAGCCGCAACCTGCTCGCCACGATGCTGCTCAGCCAGGGCGTCCCGATGCTGCTGCACGGCGACGAGATCGGACGCAGCCAGGGCGGCAACAACAACGCCTACTGCCAGGACAACGAGATCGCCTGGATCGACTGGGACGCGGCCCGCGAGCACGAGGACCTGCTGGAGTTCACCCGCGAGCTGACCCGGTTCCGCCACCGGCACCCGGTCTTCCGCCGCCGCCGCTTCTTCCAGGGCAAGCCGATCCGCTCGGGCGACGAGCTGCGCGACATCGCCTGGTTCACCCCGGCCGGCGAGGAGATGAAGGCGCAGAACTGGGACGACGCGTTCGGCAAGTCGATCGTGGTGTTCCTCAACGGCGATGCCATCGCCGACCTCGACGAGCGCGGCATGCGCGTCACCGACGACTCGTTCCTGCTGGCGTTCAACGCCCACTTCGAGGACATCGAGATGACGCTGCCCGACGGCCCCTACGGCGACGCGTGGTCGGTCGTCGTCGACACGTCCACCGGCCTCGTCCGGCAGCGCGCGGGCGACACGCTGGACGCCGGCACGACGACGACGCTCCCGGCGCGCTCGCTGGTCGTGCTGCAGCGGGTGGGCGGTCCGGCGTCGTGACCCCCGCGTCCACCTACCGCCTGCAGCTGCACCCGGGCTTCACGCTGGACGACGCGCTCGAGGTCGTCCCGTACCTGCACGACCTGGGCGTGGGAGCGCTGTACCTGTCGCCGGTCATGGAGGCCACGCCCGGGTCCACGCACGGCTACGACGTCACCGACCCGACGCGCGTGCGCGCCGAGCTGGGCGGGCCGGACGCACTGCGCCGGCTCTGCGAGGCGGCGCGCGAGCGCGGCATGGGCGTCGTCGTCGACGTGGTGCCCAATCACATGAGCATCGAGGTGCCGCGGGCGAACCCATGGTTCTGGGACGTCCTCACGCACGGGCGCGAGTCGGCGTACGCGCACTACTTCGACGTCGACTGGTCGCGCCCGCGGCTGCTGCTGCCGGTGCTCGGCGACGACGCCGACGTGGCCGAGCTGCGCCTCGAGGACGGCGAGCTGGCCTACTACGACCACCGGTTCCCGGTGGCGCCCGGCACCGAGGGCGGCAGCGCGCAGGACGTCCACGACCGCCAGCACTACGAGCTGGTGGGCTGGCGCCGCGGCAACGCCGAGCTCGGCTACCGGCGCTTCTTCGACATCACCAGCCTCGCGGCGGTGCGGGTGGAGCTCGAGGACGTGTTCGACGCCGTCCACGCCGAGATCCTGCGCTGGGTCGACGAGGGTCTCGTGACCGGGCTGCGCATCGACCACCCCGACGGGCTGGCCGACCCCACGGCGTATGCCCAGCGGCTGCGCGACCGTGCGCCGGGCGCCTGGATCGTGGTGGAGAAGATCCTGCACCCGGGCGAGCACCTGCCGGCGTCCTGGCCGGTCGACGGCACCACCGGGTACGACGCGCTCAACGAGGTCGCCGGCGCGTTCTTCGACCCGACCGGGCGCGAGGCGCTGGCCGAGGCCGGGGCGGCACTGGGCGTCCCGGCCGACTTCGGTGCGGCGCAGACCGACGCCCGCCGCATGGTCACCGACAAGATCCTCGTCGCCGAGGTGCGCCGCATCGCCGCCCTCGTCGACGGCGTGGACGCCGAGGCCGCGCGGCAGGCGGTCGCCGAGACGTTCGTGGCCCACCGGGTCTACCGCTCGTACCTGCCCGAGGGGCGCGGACGACTGGGCGGCGGCGATCGCCACCGCGCGCGACCGGCGTCCGGACCTGGCCGGAGGCGCTGGACGCGCTCGACGCGCAGGTCACCGGCGACCCG
>NZ_JBNFNZ010000204.1:0-4242 GCF_057364525.1 Aeromicrobium sp. PFPM2_SD2 | reverse complement strand
CGCCGGCCGACGCGGCCGACCTCGCCGCGCAGGTCGGCCTGGCGCTGGACTCCGAGCTCGCGGACCGCGACTGCGCGGACCGCGAGCAGGCCCAGGACTGGACCTGCCTGTACGACCACGTGGAGCCGGACTCGACGCAGTCCGTGCGCCTCGTCCTGGCGGTCCCGATCGCGTCCTGGAGCGAGCAGCTGGACAGCGTCGAGACGGCCCGCGGCGCCGGCCAGGGAGCCTTCCGCCTGGTCGGCCCCAGCCTGCCCCACCTGGACCGGGTCGTGGTCGGCGAGGACGGGAACGACTGGGTCACCGTGAGCCGCCGCACCGTCCTGGGGACCGGCTAGGCGTCGTCCCGACGGCCCGGCTCGACCGCTCGGTGTCCTGCGCCGCCAGCTTGGGCGAACACCGGCTGACCAGCACCGAACCACGACCGGACCAGAGGCGGGCGAAATGACGGCACTCGGTCGGCGGTCCGCCCGGTTCCGGGGCACGCTCCTGGCCAGGAGCTCGCGGGGGATGCGGGCCGTCTCAGGAGGAGAACGCATGAAGAAGCTCGTGACCGCCGCGCTGGCGGCCGGTCTCGCCGCCAGCCTGGTCGGGACGACCGCCCTGCCGGCGGGGGCGGCCGACGCCGTGTCGGTGCGCAAGATCGGCACCAAGACGGTGAAGCCCGGGAAGAAGGCGACGATCAAGCCGGTCGTGAAGGCGAGCGGACGGGTCAGGCTCGGCACGCCCCGGGTGACGGTCACGCGCATGGGCCGCACCGTGGCGACGAACCGCACCCGCGTCCGGCTCCGTGCGGGCACCTACCGCGTCACGACCTCGGTCCCCTACCGGACGTACGTCGACCGTCCGGTCTGGTCTCGGCGGGCCCTCGCGGGCACGGGCCGGGCCGTCGACGCCCGCTGCACCATCACCCGGACGACGCCGCGCGGACCGATCACCATCTCCCCCGCCCCGCCCTCGACCCCCGGTGACGCGGTCGGCGACGTCGTCGGCGGCATCGGTGACGTCGTCGACGGAATCGGCGACGCGGTCGACGACAGCGGCGCCCCGGTGGTCGGCGTCATCGGCGGGGTGGCCGTGGTCGTCGACGGCCTCGAGGACGTGCTCGGCGGCGTCGGCGACGTGGTGACCGGCTCGGACCCCAGCGGCGTCGAGGACGGCGTGGAGGGCGTGGTCCAGGGCGTCGGCGACGTGCTCGACAGCATCGTCCCGGGCCTCGGCGGCCTCGTCTCCGGCCTGTTCCCGCGCCGGACCAGCACGGCCCAGACCACGGCGATGGCGACGACCGCGCCGGGGACGACGGTGGTCGTCCACGACTACACCGCGACCTGCCGCTGGAACGGCAGCCAGGCCTTCACCATCTCCGGCACGCTCGCCGGGTCGGAGGACGCCCAGCGGACCGTGATCGGCTACCCCGGTGTGTCGGGCCCGCGGAGCGTGACGGTCGCGTCGGCGCCGTCGGCGGTGCGGGGCGGATCGCTCACGCTCACCGGGCTGGCGACCCCCGTCGCGCTGAGCAAGCTGGTGCGCACCGGCACGAAGCGCACCTACTCCGCGGTGAAGGTGAAGAAGCGCACCCAGACGCTCAAGGTCAGGACACGGTCGTCGCGCCGCTGACGTAGCCCCGAGACCCCGCAGGCCCCCGGCGACGCCGGGGGCCTGCGTGCGTCCGGTCCTGGTGGGTCACGGCGCTCGCCGTCTCCGGCAGGGAGGCGGCCACGTGGAAGCCGCGCAACACGTGCCCACTGTGCGACGTCCGTGACTCGCTGCGGGTCCGCGCCGACGCCCACACGGGCGGCTGCACCGCGTGTCACGAAGCCTGGGACGCCGCGGCGATCGGGTTCCTGGCCGAACACATCCGCGCCGAGCAGCTCGAAGACGAGGACAGAGAGACGTCCGAGCAGGCATCCTCAACCGATGATGCTTCAGGTGCTCGTCGTCGCCGCGGTCGTCGTGATCCTGGCGATCCGCTGGTGGGACTCGCGCCAGCCTCCCCCTGAGTCCGGCCCACCGCGATGCCGGCCGAGCCTGTTCTGGGACGAGCGGGGCATGCACGGTCAGTGCAAGATCCACGGCGGCGAGTGGCCGCTCAACTCCGCGCAGAACAAGGTCGTCCGCTCGACATGCCCACTGGCACGCCGGACCGATCCACCCCACCCATCCGCCTGACGTCGACCCGCGAGCGACCGTACGATCACGCCTCATCACGAGCAAACCCCCAGCTCGGCCTCGGCATCGCACCGGACAACGGCACCGCCGGGGGCCTGCGTGCGTCCTCGGACTCGTCCCTTCGACAGGCTCAGGGACCGGGTCGGCTCGAGCCGCCGGCCACAGCCTCGTCGCTTCCGCCGGCTCAGCGACCCGGGGAACGACGAAGCCCTCCGTCCGGGAGGAACGGAGGGCTTCGGTGGAGCCGCCTGTCGGAATCGAACCGACGACCTTCTCATGACGAAGGGGGACCGCTCTCCGACTCAGTCGCGCCGACCGACGACAGAACCCCCGCCACGAGGACGAGGGTTCTGGGTGGAGCCGCCTGTCGGAATCGAACCGACGACCTTCTCATTACGAGTGAGACGCTCTGCCGACTGAGCTAAGGCGGCGAGGCCTGGCGAGGATCGCCCGCCGGACCGGAGACGAGTCTAGGACAGGGGTTCGCCGAACCGAAATCGGGGGTCGGCCTAGGATCGTGGCCGTGACCGACGACATCCGCGCCGAGCTGAACGAGATGCGCTCGAGCATCGACAACATCGACGCGGCGCTCGTGCACCTGCTGGCCGAGCGCTTCAAGTGCACCAAGCGGGTGGGCCGGCTCAAGGCCGAGCACGACCTGCCGCCGGCCGACCCGGAGCGCGAGCGCCAGCAGATCGAGCGGCTGCGCCGCCTCGCCCTGGACGCCGACCTCGACCCGGCCTTCGCCGAGAAGTTCCTCAACTTCATCATTGACGAGGTCATCCGTCACCACGAGGCCGCGCGCGAGGTCTAGCTACTCCTCGCAGACGGTGCCGTCGTCCGGCACGGTGCCGTCGACGAAGTAGTCCGCGACCGCGTCGTCGACGCAGTCGTTGCCCATGCCGACCGCGGTGTGGCCGTCGCCCTCGCGCGTGAGCAGGACGCCGGAGTCGAGCGCGTCGGCCAGCCGCTGCGACCACTCGTAGGGCGTGGCCGGGTCGCGGGGTGGGTGCCGACGACCAGGATCGGCGCCGCGCCGGCGGCGGCGAAGTCCGTCACCTGTGCCGGCGCCCGGCTCGTCGCCGCCCAGCCCTCGCAGGTGTCCAGGCCGGCGGAGAAGAAGTCGCCGAAGACGGGCGAGACCTCGCGGAACTGACGCGTCGCCGCGGCGACCTCGGCGTCCGAGGGCGCCGGCTGGCCGGACGCGTCCAGGCACGAGATGGCCTGGAACGCCTCGGTGCTGTTGGTGGCGTACGAGCCGTCGGCGTCGCGGTCGAAGTAGAAGTCCGACAGCGACAGCAGCAGCGAGCCGTCGTCGTCCAGCACCTGCTCGAGCGCCTGCGTGAGGTACGGCCAGTTCTCCTTGCCGTAGAGCGTGACGGCGATGCCGTAGAACCCCTGGGTCTGGGTGAGCTCGCGGCGGCCGACCTTCAGCGGCTGCTCGTCGAGGCCGTCGAGCACCTCGCCGATCGTGCGCTGGGCCTCGGCGACGTCGTCGCCGAGCGGGCAGTCGTCGCGGACGCAGTCCTGCAGGTACGCCTCGAGGGCGCGCTGGAAGCCCTCGTTCTGGCCCGCCGCGGACTCGACCACGGTGAGGTCGGGAGCGACCGCTCCGTCGAGCACGAGCCGGCCGACCCGGTCGGGGAACAGCGCCGCGTAGGTGGCACCGAGGGCGGTGCCGTAGGACGCCCCGTAGTACGAGAGCTCGTCGTCGCCGAGGACGGCGCGGACGACGTCCATGTCGCGCGCCGCCTCGACGGTCGTGACGTGCGAGGCGAGCGCGCCGGAGCGCTCGACGCAGCCGCGGCCGAAGCGCTGGTCGGCCTCCTCCAGGCGCGTCGCGCTCGGCGTCGTCGTCGGGCGTCTGGTCGGTGGCCACCCACGCCGTCGAGCCCCTCGTCGTCCCAGGCAGTCCAGGGCCGGCTCGCTGCGCCCGACGCCGCGCGGGTCGACGCCGACGACGCCGTACTGCTCACGCACGGCCGAGCCCAGCGAGCTCGCCGCCTGGGTCGCGAAGTCGACGCCAGACCCGCCGGGCCCGCCGGGGTTGACCACGATGCGGCCGACCGGGTC
>NZ_JBNFNZ010000203.1:0-4271 GCF_057364525.1 Aeromicrobium sp. PFPM2_SD2 | reverse complement strand
GGGCGTCCAGCAGCCGGCCGCCGTGCCCCTCCCGGCGCCGCGGCGGCGACGTCACCAGCTCGACGTAGGCGAACTCCCGGTTGTCCTGCAGGGGCAGCTCGGCGCAGGCCGCGGCGACCGCGATGCCGTCGCCGTCGCGGGCCAGCAGCGCGATCGCGTCCCGGTACGGGTCGGGGGTGAGGTTCACGCGCTGCTCGGCGTACGAGTACGGCTGGTCGAAGGGCCGGTCGTGCCCGCTGCGGTAGACCGCGTACCACTCGTCGTAGGCCGGCCCGGCGGGGTCGACCGTCTCGATGCTCGTCACCGTCGCAGGGTACGACCGCACGGGGGCGCGGCCGTCCCGGCGACGAGCGTCAGAGGGCGAGCGTGGCGCGGACGACCGAGGCGAGGTGCTCGGCGACCTCGCTGGCCTCGTCGTGCGTCGGGGCCTCGACCATGACGCGGACGAGCGGCTCGGTGCCGGACTGGCGCAGCAGGACGCGACCGGTGCCGTCGAGGCGGGCGGTCGCGGCGGCGACCTCGCCCTGCAGGACGGGATCGGAGTCGGCGCGCGCCTTGTCGACGCCGCCGACGTTGACCAGCACCTGCGGCAGGCGGGTCATGACGCCGGCCAGCTCGGCCAGGGTCTGGCCGGACTCGACCATGCGCGCGGCGACCTGCACCGCGGTGAGCACGCCGTCGCCGGTGGTGGCGTAGCGGCTCATGATCACGTGGCCGGACTGCTCGCCGCCGATGGTGAAGCCACCGGCGCGCATCGCCTCGAGCACGTAGCGGTCACCGACGGCGGTCTGCACGACCGTGAGGCCGGCGGCCTGGAGCGCCTGGACGAAGCCGAGGTTGCTCATGACCGTCGCGACGACCGTGTCGTCGTGGAGCGTGCCCGCGTCGTGGGCGGCGAGGGCGAGGATCGCCAGGATCTGGTCGCCGTCGACCAGCCGGCCCTCCGCGTCGACGGCCAGGCACCGGTCGGCGTCGCCGTCGAAGGCGAAGCCGGCGTCGGCACCGTGGGCGACGACCGCCGCCTGCAGGTCGTCCAGGTGGGTCGAGCCGCAGTCGCGGTTGATGTTGAGCCCGTCGGGCTCGGCGTGGATGGCCACGACCGTGGCGCCGAGCTCCTCGAAGACCGCCGGGCCGACCTCGTGGGCCGCGCCGTTGGCGCAGTCCAGGACGACCTTCAGGCCGTCCAGCCGCGCGGGGCTGGAGTCGGCCAGGTGCTTGGCGTAGGTGCGCAGGCCGGCGACGCTGTCGCCGACCCGGCCGACGCCCTCGCCGAGCGGACGGTCCCACGGCTCCTGCAGCCGGGCCTCGATGGCCAGCTCGATCTCGTCGTCGAGCTTCAGCCCGCCGCGGGCCAGGAACTTGATGCCGTTGTCGGGCATCGGGTTGTGGCTCGCCGAGATCATGACGCCCATGTCGGCGTCCAGCTCGTTCGTCAGGAACGCCGCGCCCGGGGTCGGGACGACGCCGAGGCGGTGCACGTCGACCCCCGCAGACGCCAAGCCCGCGACCACCGCGGCCTCGAGGAACTCCCCCGAGGCTCGGGTGTCGCGGGCGACGACGGCCGTCGGACGCTGGTCGGCGAAGGCACCGACCTCGCCCAGCACGTGGGCAGCGGCGACGGACAGGTCGAGGGCGAGCTCCGCGGTCAGGTCGCGGTTCGCGAGACCGCGAACCCCGTCCGTGCCGAAGATACGGCCCATCGGACGATCAGCGCTTGCTGTACTGGGGCGCCTTGCGCGCCTTCTTGAGACCAGCCTTCTTGCGCTCCTTGACGCGCGCGTCGCGCGTGAGCAGGCCGGCCTTCTTCAGCGTGGCGCGGTTGGCCTCGAGGTCCACGGCGTTGAGCGCGCGGGCCACGCCGAGGCGCAGGGCACCGGCCTGGCCGGTCATGCCACCACCGGTGACACGGGCGATGACGTCGAACTGGCCGTCCAGGCCGGTCTCGACGAGCGCCTCCTTGGCGATCTGCTGGTGCAGCTTGTTGGGGAGGTACTCCTCCAGCGGCTTGCCGTTGACCGTCCAGGTGCCGGAGCCCGGGACGAGGCGGACGCGCGCGATGGCCTGCTTGCGGCGGCCGGTGGCACCCGCGGGGGCGATGGTCGAGGTGCGACCCGACTCGGTCGCCGCGCCGGCGCTCTCGGAGGTGTACGCGACGCCGTCGGCGTTCGGCGTGAAGTCTTCGGTGGTCTCAGCCACGATGATGTGCCTTTTCTCTCTTACTGGGAGATCGACGAGATCTCGAACGGCTGGGGCTGCTGAGCGGCGTGCGGGTGCTCCGGTCCGGCGTACACCTTCAGCTTGCTCATCTGGGCGCGGCTGAGCCGGTTCTTGGGGAGCATGCCCCAGACCGCCTTCTCGATCGCCTTGCGGGCGTCCTTCTCGAGCAGGTCGCCGATGGCGATGACTTGAGGCCGCCCGGGTAGCCGCTGTGGCGGTAGGCGAGCTTGTCGGTGCGCTTGTTGCCCGACAGGGCCACCTTCTCGGCGTTGACGATGATGACGAAGTCGCCACCGTCCACGTGGGGCGCGAAGGTCGCCTTGTGCTTGCCACGCAGGAGCGTCGCGGCCTGGACGGCCAGACGGCCGAGGACGACGTCCTCGGCATCGATCACGTGCCACTGACGGGAGATGTCAGCGGGCTTCGGGCTGTACGTACGCACGGCGGGACCTTCTCGCTGTTCAGGGTTGCATTCGGTAAGTCGTTCCGGTGCCGAGCGCGTTGGAGCAACGCAAAGGCACAACGACGTCCTAGAATAACGGGCCTGTCCACGGAAGGTCAAAACGGCCCCCGTTCGCGCCCCGAGGACGCGGGCGACACGGCGCCGGACTACGTTAGGCCCCGTGCCCGCGCCACCCGCGAGGCCCCGATTCCCCGTCACAGGAGACCCATCGTGACCGAGCAGAACACGCTGACCGTCCGCGACAACCGCACGGGCGAGGAGTACGAGATCCCGATCACCGACGGGACCGTGCGTGCTTCCGACCTGGGCCAGATCGGCCGCGGCGAGGACGATCCCGGCCTGGCGGTCTACGACCCCGGCTTCACCAACACCGCCTCCACGCGCAGCGCCGTCACCTTCATCGACGGCGACAAGGGCATCCTGGAGTACCGCGGCTACCCGATCGAGCAGCTGGCCGAGAAGTCGACGTACCTCGAGGTCGCCTACCTGCTCATCCACGGCGAGCTGCCCACCAAGGAGCAGCACGAGCAGTGGGTGCACGACATCACGTTCCACACCTTCGTGCACGAGAACCTCAAGAGCTTCATGCAGGGCTTCCGCTACGACGCCCACCCCATGAGCATGCTGATGAGCTCGGTCAGCGCGCTGTCGTCGTTCTACCCCGAGGCCAGCCGCATCAAGGACCCCGAGGTCCGTCACGAGCAGATCGTCCGGCTCATCGCCAAGATGCCGACGCTGGGCGCCTGGTCGTTCCGCCACGCGCAGGGCAAGCCGTACGTCTACCCCGACAACGACCTGTCGTACCCCGAGAACTTCCTGTCGATGCTGTTCAAGATGAGCGAGCAGAAGTACGACCCGGACCCGCGCCTGGCCAAGGCCCTGGACGTGCTGTTCATCCTGCACGCCGACCACGAGCAGAACTGCTCGACCAACGCCGTCCGCTCGGTCGGCTCGAGCCAGGTGGACCCGTACTCGTCGGTGACGGCCGGCATCGCCGCCCTCTACGGCCCGCTGCACGGTGGCGCCAACGAGGCCGTCCTGCGCATGCTCAAGCGCATCGGGACGAAGGAGAACATCCCGGCGTTCATCGAGGGCGTCAAGAAGGGTGACGAGAAGCTCATGGGCTTCGGTCACCGCGTCTACAAGAACTACGACCCGCGCGCCAAGATCATCAAGAAGGCGTGCGACGACGTCTTCGAGGTCACCGGCGTCAACCCGCTGCTGGAGATCGCCCAGGAGCTGGAGCGCATCGCGCTGGAGGACGACTACTTCGTCAGCCGCAAGCTCTACCCGAACGTGGACTTCTACTCGGGCCTCATCTACGAGGCGCTGCAGTTCCCGCCGGAGATGTTCACCGTGCTGTTCGCCATCCCGCGCACGTCGGGCTGGCTGGCCCAGTGGCTGGAGCTGGTGGACGACAAGGAGCAGAAGATCGCCCGCCCGAAGCAGATCTACACCGGCGACCGCCAGCTGACGTACGTCCCCCAGTCCGAGCGCTGGAGCTGACGCCGACGCCCCGAGGGCCCCGCGACCACGCCGGTCGCGGGGGCCCTCGTGCGTCCGGCTCAGCCCAGGACGCCCGCCGGGGCGG
>NZ_JBNFNZ010000202.1:0-4293 GCF_057364525.1 Aeromicrobium sp. PFPM2_SD2 | reverse complement strand
CTGGTCGCTCTGGGGGGCGACGTTCTCCTGGTGGTGGTTGATCGCGCCGCTCGGCTCGCGCGGGGTCCCGGGGTTCTGCTCGGTCATGATGCGTCCTCCTGGTTCATCTTGCGGGCGTCCAGGGGCGACGCGCGCGGCGGTCAGCGCGAGGGCCGTCCGCACCCAGGCCAGGAAGGTGCGCTCGTTGGCCAGCGTGAACCGCGGGTCGGGCTCGACGCCCTCGCCGTACACGCGGTGGGGACGGCGCGCGGCTCGCGTCATGGTCGACCTTCCTCTCGTCGGCCGGGGACCTGGTGTTCCACACCACAATGATAGACACTGTGTCCAGGAACGTCGGAAGGACTCCCATGCCGAACCTCGGTCGACTCGTCACCCGCAGCGCGCTGCACTGGCCCGCACACGAAGCACTCGTGTGCGGCGACCAGCGGCTCACCTACGCCCAGCTGGACGAACGGTCCAGCAGGCTGGCCTCGGCCCTGGCGGCCCGCGGCCTCGAGCCCGGGGCCGCGGTGGCCACCAACGCCGCCAACCGGGCCGAGCTCGTCGAGGTGGAGGTCGCCCTCGTCAAGGGCGGCTACCTCCGGGTGCCGATCAACTTCCGCCTCGGCCTGGACGAGGCCGCCCACGTGATCGAGGACGCCGGCGTCCGGCTCGTCGTCGCTGACTCGGCTCACGCGGGGCTCGCGCTGGACGCGGTCAAGCGCTCCGGCCGCGACGCCACCGTCGTCGTGCTCGACGGGGACGCCGACGACCCGGACGCGAGCACGTCCGGCGCCGCGTCGTACGAGCGGCTGCTGGCCGACGCCGACCCGCGGTTCGAGGGCCCGGACGTCCCGCTGGACGCCCCGTGCGTCCTCAACTTCACGTCCGGGTCCACCGGCCGGCTCAAGGCGGCGGTGCAGACGACCGGCAACCGCCTGGCCAACGTCCGCAAGCGGCTCATGGAGCCCGGCGGCGCCCTGACCTGGCACGACACCTACCTCGTCGCCGGCCCCATCACGCACGCCTCGGGCATGGTGCTGCTCGCCGCGCTGAGCCGCGGCGCGAAGGTCGTCGTCATGCCGGCGTTCACGCCCGCGTCGTTCCTGGCCCTGGTCGAGCGCGAGCGCGTGACCACGACGTTCATGGTGCCGACGATGCTCAACATGCTGCTCGGCCTGCCCGACCGCGACGCGTTCGACCGGTCGTCGCTGCGCAGCGTCACGATCGGCGGAGCGCCGGTGTCGCCCCGGCGCCTGCGCGACGCCGTCGACTTCTTCGGGCCGATCGTGGCCCAGGGCTACGGCCAGGCCGAGACGACCAGCGGCGTGCTCGTGCTGACCGCCGAGGACGTCGTCCGTGGCATCGAGTCCGACCCCGACGTCCTGCTCTCGTGCGGCCGGGCGCTGTACGACACCGAGGTGAGGGTCGTCGACGAGGACCTGCGCCCCGTCCCGCCGGGCACGACCGGCGAGCTCGTGGTGCGCGGCGACGACTGCGTGACGTCCTACTGGCACGAGCCCGAGCTCAGCGCCGAGACGTTCCGCGACGGCTGGGTGCTGACCGGCGACGTGGCCTGGATGCGCGAGGACGGCTACGTCTTCATCGTCGACCGCCTGAAGGACATGATCATCTCCGGCGGCTTCAACATCTACTGCAGCGAGGTGGAGGCCGCCGTCTACGAGCACCCGGACGTGGCCGAGGCCTGCGTCGTGGGCGTGCCGGACGAGACCTGGGGCGAGGCGGTCAAGGCCGTCGTCGTGCCGCGGCCCGGCGCCACGATCGACGCCGGCGCGCTCATCGCCTTCTGCGCCGACCGGCTCGACCGGATGAAGAAGCCCCGTTCGGTGGACGTCGTGGACGCGCTGCCGGCCAACCGCAACGGGAAGATCGACCGTCGCGCCGTCCGATCCCGCTACTGGACCGGCGCCGACCGGGCCGTGAACTGAGGAGCCCGCCATGACCTTCGACCTGCGTCCGTCCTACGACGACTCCGCCACGCTCGGCCCGCTCGTGGCCGACCTGCGCGCCTACCTCGACGGCGAGCTCGCCGACTACGAGCGCGCCCACGGCCTCGGCCCCGCGTCCGTCTACGACCGCTCCGTGCTCGAGCCGGTCTGGAAGCGCAGCCGCGAGCTCGGGTTCTACGGCGTCCACCTGCCGCCCGAGCTCGGCGGCGGCGGGCTGTCGTTCACCGAGCTGGCCGTGCTCAAGGAGGAGGTCGGCGCGTCCGGCCGCGTGCTGTACCACTCCGTGCTCGGCGACATGGGCGGCCCGCTGCGGCGGCTCGATCTTCGAGGTGGCCACGCCGCACCAGGTCGAGCGCTACCTGCTGCCGGTCGTGCGCGGCGAGCGTGCGTGCTGCTTCTCGCTCACCGAGACCGACGCCGGCTCGGACGTGCGCGCCATGACCACGACGGCGACGCCGGACGGCGACGGCTGGCGCCTCACCGGACGCAAGGTGTTCAGCTCGGCCGGCCCGTTCGCCGACTTCTCCGTGCTCGTGGCCCGCATGGCCGGCGAGGACGAGCAGTACTCGGCCTTCCTCGTCGACCTGGACAGCCCCGGCTGCCGCGTCGAGGAGGGCGAGGTGCCGCTGTCGGGCGAGCACATCGAGGCCGACATCGTCCTGGACGACTGCTACGTGGGGCCCGAGCAGCTGCTCGGCCGGGTCGGCGACGGCCTGCGCATCGGCGTCGGCCGCGTGGTCGTCAACCGGCTGCTGCACTGCCCCACCGTGCTCGGCCAGGCCCGGCGCGTCCTGGAGCTGACCATCGACTACGCCAAGGAGCGGAAGGTCTTCGGCGGACGCCTGGCCGACCTGCAGTCCGTCCAGCACCGCATCGCCGACATGGCCACCGCCTACTACGCGGCCCGGTCGATGACGTACGACGCGCTGGCGGCGCTGGACGCCGGACGCCGTCCGGCCACCGAGGCGTTCCTGTGCAAGCTGTTCGTGGCCGAGAACGCCTTCCGCCTCGCCGACGACGCCATGCAGCTGCACGGCAAGGCGGGCATGGTGCAGGGCTCGGAGATCGAGTCCGCGTTCAAGAAGCTGCGGATGTTCCGCGTGCTGACCGGGTCGTCGGAGATCCAGCGCAACGGCATCGCCAAGGCCCTGCTCGCCTGACCGCACCACGACGAGGGCCCGGGACGTCGACGCGTCCCGGGCCCTCGCCCACGTCGGTCAGCCGCCGCGCCCGTCGAGGGTGTCGTCGTCGTCCACGACGTCGCGCAGCGGGCGGTGGAACGGGTTCGGGCGCGAGGCGGTCAGCTGACCGTGGCGGTCCAGGCCGAACGGGCCCTGCTCCGACCCCGGGCTGACGTCCCAGCCGTCCGGACGCACCCCGGAGCGCAACAGCCTCGCGGTCGTCATGGCCCCTCCTCGTCCGCCCCAGCCGGGCAGCGGGGCCCGCACATCTTGCCGGACGCCACGTCCACGGCGTCCCGGGCCCTCGTGCCGCCTCGGGGGCAATCGCGACGAACGGCTCCGCACGACGTCGCCGGCCCCTACGATCCGGGAAGGACGGGCACGCCGCCTCTCCTCCACCGCACCACCGAAGGAGCGCCGTGCGCCGCCTCACCACCGTCCTCGCCACCGCCCTGGCGGCCGTCACCGTGCTCGGCACCGCCCCCGCCGCCCACGCCGAGCGCGCCTCGATCAAGGACAAGCGCGCCGACGTCGTGCGCACGACCTACTCCGCGGACGACCTCGAGGTGCGCGAGGAGCGCCGGCTCACCAAGACGGCGAGCCGCCGCTCCGGCGTCGACGCCACCAGCGTCCGGTACGACCACCGGAGCAAGACGGTCAGCGTCACCGTCCGGTTCGCGCGGCTGAAGTCCGACGCCGGGCTGTACGCGGAGATCTACGCGCCGGGCAGCAAGAAGGCCGACTTCGAGGTCTACGGACGCATGGGCAGCTCGGTGGCCGAGGTCGTCGACCCCGAGTACGACGTCGTCTGCTCGGGCGACT
This sequence comes from Aeromicrobium sp. PFPM2_SD2, assembly GCF_057364525.1. Classification (NCBI taxonomy): domain Bacteria; kingdom Bacillati; phylum Actinomycetota; class Actinomycetes; order Propionibacteriales; family Nocardioidaceae; genus Aeromicrobium; species Aeromicrobium sp. PFPM2_SD2. Next base: position 341 of record NZ_JBNFNZ010000202.1, on the reverse strand, counting down.
TCTCGAGCCGGACGGGCAAGAAGGGCTGGATGCGGCTCACGGTGAAGCGCTCGTGCCTGGGCGACCTGCGGAAGGTGCGCATGGCGGCCGGCGCCTACCGGACGGTCGAGGACGGCGACGCGTTCGTCGTCTACGGCGACGCCCTGTCGGCGAAGAAGGTCCGCACGCCCCAGCGGACGCGCCTGCTCGCCGCCGGCTGACCGCCGCCGCACGGCCGCGCCGGCTAGGTGTAGTTCCCCGGGAGGTTGTGAACGGCTGACGTGAGGTGAGGACCTCCGGTATCGAAGGGGTTACCACACCATCCTCGAACCAGAGGTCCTCATGACTCACGCTAATGCGCC
>NZ_JBNFNZ010000201.1:0-4293 GCF_057364525.1 Aeromicrobium sp. PFPM2_SD2 | reverse complement strand
GCAGGGCCTACCGCGACGCGGTGGTCGAGGCCGGCATCACCCCAGCTGCCACGCCCGTGTTCGTGGGCGCCGCGGTGTGCGCCGCCGTGGCCGCGGCGCTGGCGCTCTGGGTGCTGCCGCGACGACGGGCGTGAGGGTCGATATTCTCGCCGGCATGGGCTCCTTCGACGACCTCCTGTCCGCCAACGCCGACTTCGCCTCCCGCTTCGACCTCGCCGGCTTCGACGGCGTCGCCCGCGCCGGTGTCGCCATGGTCACCTGCATGGATTCGCGCATCGACCCGCTGGGCATGATCGGGCTCCAGCCCGGTGACGCCAAGATCCTGCGCAACCCCGGTGGCCGCGTCACCGACCAGGCGCTCGTCGCCCTCGTGCTGGGCGTCCACCTGCTGGGCGTCGAGCGCATCCTGGTCGTCGAGCACACCCGGTGCGCGATGGCCTCCAAGCCCGAGCACGAGCTGCACGAGGCGCTGACGCAGAGCGCCGGCCAGGACGCCTCGTGGATGACGCTGGGCGCCATCACCGACCAGCAGCAGACCATCCGCCACGATCTGCACCGCGTGCGCAGCCACCCGCTCATCGGCGACCGCGCCGTCGTCGGCGGGTTCGTCTACGACGTCGACTCGGGGCTGCTGTCGCCGGTCGAGGAGTAGACCGCGTGACCCGCAGCGACCTGGCCGACGAAGCCTCCTCCCGGGCCACGAGCCCGGGGGGCCTCCTGCCGGGCGACGCCGTGCGCGTCGCGTCGCTGCTCAGCCTGCTCGTCGCCGCCGTGGCGTACGGCGGCGTCGCCGGACCGCTGTTCCTGCTCGTCCTGGGCGGCACGATGGTCCCCCGCGCGCTCGGTCTGCCCGACTCCCTCGACGTGGCCTACGGCACGACGCTGCTCGTGGCCGCCTGGGCCGCGCAGCTGGACTGGTACGTCACGGTGCCGGGCCTGGACCTAGGGGTCCACGCCGTGGCCACGGGTCTCGTGGCCGCCGTGGCGCACCTGGCCCTGACCCGCCTGGGCGTCGTGCCGCCGGCCGGCTCCCCCGGCCTGCTGCGCCCGCGCCTGGGCGTCGCCGTCGTCACGGTCGCGCTGGGCCTCGCCCTGGCCACGGTCTGGGAGCTCGGCGAGTGGGCGGGCCACACCTTCCTCGACGACCGCATCCAGGTCGGCTACGCCGACACGGTCGGCGACCTGCTGGCCGGGGCCGCCGGCACCCTGGTGGCCGCGGTGCTGCTGGCCCGCCGGCAGAGCGCGGACGCCCGATGAGCCGCGCCACCGTCTCGGTCGTCGTGCCGGTCCGCGACGACGCGGTCGCCCTGGAGGCGCTGCTGACCCGGCTCGCGCACCAGACCCGCCTCCCGGACGAGGTCGTGGTCGTCGACAACGGCTCGACCGACGCCTCGGCGTCCGTCGCCCGCGCTCACGGTGCCCGGGTGGTGGACGAGCCGCGGGTCGGCATCCCGCGGTCGGCCGCGACGGGCTACGACGCCGCGTCCGGCGAGCTCGTCGTGCGCTGCGACGCCGACACCGTGCCGGGCCGACGCTGGCTGGAGCGCCTCGTGGCCCCACTGGAGGCCGACGACCGGCTCGACGCCGTGACCGGCGTCGGCACGTTCCACGACGCGCCGGGCGGGCTGCGCACGCTGCTCGCCGTGCTCTACCTGGGGGCCTACTACGTCAGCTCGCACCTGGCGCTCGGCCACACCGTGCTGTGGGGCTCGAACATGGCCGTGCGGCGCACGTCGTGGAAGGCGGCCGCGGACGCCGTGCACCGCGACGCCGACGTCCACGACGACATGGACCTGGCCTTCGTCCTCGGCCCCGGGAGCCGCATCCGGCTCGTGCCCGTCGTGGTCGGCGTCTCGGCCCGCTCGCTGCGCGGCGGGAGCCACCTGCGCCGTCGCCTCGGTCGGGCCCGGCGCACGTTGGAGCTCAACTGGCGCACGAGCCCGCCGTGGCTGCGCTGGCGCGACCGCTACCAGGACACGTGGGGCCAGATCAGCAGCTGGGTGAGCAGGAAGCCGGCCAGGTAGTTCAGCCACAGGAAGCGCCGCCAGCCGGCGTTCGCGCGCTCGCAGTCGGTGTCGGCCAGCCGCAGGAACGGCAGCACGTTGACGACGTACGGCAGCACCAGCGCCGCGGCCAGGGTGTATGGCCAGGGCAGCGTCAGCAGCACCAGGCCGCCCACGACGTACGCGGCGAGCGCGAGCCAGGTCGTCCGCGCCGCGCCCAGCACCGTGGCGACCGAGCCGATGCCGCCGGCCCGGTCGGCCTCGACGTCCTGCACCGCGCCGAACGCGTGGGACCCCACGCCCCACAGGAAGAACCCGACGAGGGCCGCCGCGTTGTCGGTGAGCGACGCCCCGGCCAGGGCCAGGCCGACGACGGCCGGGCTGACGAAGTGGGTGCTGGAGGTCAGCGAGTCCAGGAACGGACGCTCCTTGAAGCGCAGCACGGGCGCGGAGTACGCGACGACCGCGAAGACACTGACCGCCAGCACGAGCGCCGAGCGCACGTCACCGAGCACCAGCAGGGCGGCGAGGAACGGGACGTTCGTGGCGACGGCCGCGACGATCGTCGTGCGGTGCACGCGCCGGTCGAGCACGACGCCCTCGACCCCGCCCTTGCGCGGGTTGCGCACGTCGGACTCGTAGTCGAAGACGTCGTTCACCCCGTACATGAGCAGGTTGTACGGCACGAGGAAGTAGACGACGCCGAGCACGAACGTCCAATCGACGCCACCGCCGGCCAGCAGGTAGGCGGCACCGAAGGGGTAGGCGGTGTTGACCCAGCTCAGCGGGCGCGACGACCCGAGCACCTGGCGCACCGGGCTCGGGGCGGGACGACCGGCCGCGGCGGCGCTCACGCGACGTCCTCCGTGCTCGAGGTCAGCAGGGCCAGCCCCGGCAGCCCGAGGCCGGCGGCGAGCGGCCAGGCGAAGTCCTCGACCGGTGCCAGGCCGAGCCGCAGCCCGGACGTGATGTCGTCGTCGTAGCGGAAGAGGTCCGCGGCGATCATGAGGTTGTCGAAGACCGCGGTGAGGACGAGCAGCGCCAGCAGGGTCAGTGCGGTGGCCGTCCACCAGCGCCGCGAGGGACGCCGGACGACCACGGCCACGACCAGGACGGCGGCGGCCAGGCCGACGAACGGGACGGCGAGCGAGGCGTAGGTCATCGCGCCGTCCTCTCCGCCGGCGCCGTGGCCCGGGGCGCCAGCACGACCCGCGCGAGCAGACGGTGCAGCACCATCGTGAGGTAGCCGAAGAACAGGATGAAGAACAGCTCCTCCAGCGGCAGCTCGTCGGCGAGCTCGACGCCGGTCATCGCCGGCGAGTCGCCGCGCTCGTAGACGCCCAGCGAGATGGCGACGAGGTCCCAGGTCAGGAAGAACGCGAGAGCCGCACCCACCAGCGCCAGGGCGCGTCCGGGCCGGTCGAACAGGAACAGCCGCCGGCGCCGGTCGACCAGGCCCATGCAGACCGTCGAGCCGAGGATCGCCAGCAGGTACAGCGCGCTCATCTCTGATCCCCTACGGGCAGCGGCGTGGTCGTGCGGTCGCCGCGGACGCGCTTGAGCGCCAGCTCGGCGCTGATGAGGCACATCGGCAGCCCGATGCCGGGGATCGTGCCGTTGCCGGCGTAGACGAGCCCCTCGACGTGGCGCGACGCGTTGCCGGCGCGGAAGAAGGCGCTCTGGCGCAGCACGTGCGCCGGTCCCAGGGCCCCGCCGGACCACGCGTTGAGGTCGGCGGCGAAGTCGCCCGGCGCGATGGTGCGTCGCACGACGACGCGCTCGGCCAGGTCGGGCACGCCCGCCTCGTGGGCGATCATCGCGATCGCGGCGTCGACCGCCTTCTCCACCACCGGGTCGCCCGCGCCGTCGACGCCACCGCGTCCGAGCTCGGGGTCGGCCGGCACCGGGACGAGGACGAACAGGTTCTCGTGTCCCGAAGGCGCGACGCTCGGGTCGGTGGCCGACGGACGGCACACGTACGCCGACGCCGGGTCGGGCACCCGCGTGGGCGCGGCGAAGATCGCGTCGAAGTTCTCGCGCCAGTCCTCGGTGAAGAACAGCGAGTGGTGGGCCAGCTCGGGCAGCTCCCCGCGCACGCCCAGGCAGGCCAGGACGGCACCGGGCCCCGGGTCGCGACGCTCCCAGTAGGACGCGTCGTAGGTGCGCAGGTCGTCCGGCACCAGCTGCGTCTCGACGTGGTGCAGGTCGGCCGCGCCGACGACGAGGTCGGCCTCCGAGCAGCTGGTCGGCGCCACCGGGGGTGCGCACCCGCACGCGCGCACCCGCGGAC
>NZ_JBNFNZ010000200.1:0-4301 GCF_057364525.1 Aeromicrobium sp. PFPM2_SD2 | reverse complement strand
CGCGGCGTAGCCGAGCGCGGCCCTCCCCCGGGCGCGTCGTCGCGGTAGGCGACCACGACCGGCGCGTCCGGCGTGCCCGACGGCGACGTGGACACCGCGAGCACGGGGACGTCCGCGTCCAGCAGCACCTTCTGGGTGACGCTGCCGAGCAGCATCTTGCCCACGGGGCTGCGCTGCCGGACGCCGACGACGATCAGCGAGGCGCCGCGGGCGGCGTCGACGAGGCCGCCGGCCACGTCGCTCACCACCTCCTGACGCACCTCGGACTCGACGCCGGCGTCGGCGAGCTGCTGGCCGATCTGGGCCAGCGCCTCCTCGGAGGCGAACTGCTTGTCGACGAACGAGTCGCCGCGGGTCGCGTTCACGACCAGCAGCCGCTCGCCGCGCACGCGGGCCTGCTCGACCCCGTGCTCGAGCGCCACCTGTCCCAGCGGGTCGGCGCTGTAGGCCACCACGACGGTCATGCGTCCACCCCCATGTCGACGTCCCCTCTCTGGTCGCTGGACCGCGTGCGGGCCTTGTTGCCTACCAGCACCAGCGCGACGAGCACGATCACCACGTACACCACCACGGCCACGGGCTCGCTCCACAGCGTGCTGACGTCGCCCTGGGAGATGGCGAGCGCCTCGGTCAGCTGGGCCTCGACCCGCGGTCCCAGGATGACGCCGATGATGAGCGGCAGCACGGGGAGACCGAAGCGGCGCATCGCCAGGCCGAGCAGCCCGAAGGCCAGCAGCAGCGCCAGGTCGAAGGCCTGGAAGTTGACGCTGTAGGCGCCGAGCGAGGCGAAGAACAGGATGCCCGCGTACAGGTACGGCCGCGGGATCTGCAGCAGCTTGGCCCACAGCGGCGCCATGGGCAGGTTGATGACGAGCAGCAGGAGGTTCGCCACGAACAGGCTGGCCAGCAGGCCCCAGACGAGCTCGGGCTCGTTGTCGAACAGCTGCGGACCGGGCTGGATGCCGTAGCTCTGCATCGCCAGCAGGATGACCGCGGCGGTCGCCGTGGTCGGCAGCCCGATGGCGAGCAGCGGCACGAGCGTGCCGGCGGCGGACGCGTTGTTGGCCGCCTCGGGGCCGGCGACGCCCTCGATGGCGCCGTGGCCGAACTCCTCGGGCCGCTTCGAGAGCCGCTTCTCGGTCAGGTACGACAGGAAGGTCGGCACCTCGGCGCCGCCGGCCGGCAGGGCGCCGAACGGGAAGCCGTACGCGGTGCCGCGCAGCCACGGCTTCCACGAGCGTCCCCAGTCGGACTTGCTCATCCAGGGCTGGCCCACGGGGATGATCTCGAGCGGACGCCGGCGCAGGTGGGCGGCGACCCAGAGGGCCTCGCCGACGGCGAAGATCGCGACCGCGACCACCACGATGTCGATGCCGTCGGCCAGCAGCGGCGAGCCGAACGTGAGCCGCGACTGGCCGGTGACCGTGCCGACCAGGCCGATGGCCAGGCCGAGGAACAGCGCGATGAAGCCGCGCAGCTTCGACGAGCCGAGCACCGTGGTGACGGCCAGCAGCGCCAGCAGCATGATCGCGAAGTAGGACGGCGCGCCGAGCTGCACCACGACGTCCGCGACGCTCGGGGCGAGCAGCACCAGCAGGATCGTGCCGATCGTGCCGGCCACGAACGAGCCGATGGCTGCCGTCGCGAGCGCCTGGGCGGCACGTCCGGCCTTGGCCATCTTGTTGCCCTCGATCGCGGTGATGACCGAGGACGACTCGCCGGGCGTGTTGAGCAGGATCGACGTCGTCGAGCCGCCGTACATGCCGCCGTAGTAGATGCCGGCGAACATGATGAGCGCGCTGCTGGGCGAGACGTTGTAGGTGACCGGCAGCAGCAGCGCCACCGTCATGGCCGGACCGATGCCGGGCAGGACGCCCACGGCCGTGCCGAGCAGCACGCCGAGCACGGCGTAGAGCAGGTTCTCCGGGGTCAGGGCGGTCTGGAAGCCCTCGAGCAGCAGGTCCATCAGAGCACCCCGTCCAGGACGCCGGCCGGGATCGGGATGTTGAGCCCGACGTAGAAGCCGTACCAGGTCAGCAGCGACAGGGCGACGCCGATGGCGACGTCCCGCACCCAGGTGCGGCTGCCCAGCGCCCAGGCCGAGCCGGCGAACAGGATCGCGCCGGTGATCGCCCAGCCGAGCCAGTCGACGAGGGCCACGTTGACCACGAAGACGGCGACGAGCTTGGCGACGGTCACCCAGTCCGAGCCGGCGCTGAGGTCGACGTCCTCGCCCTCCTCGGCCTCGGGCACGTCGCCGCGGGCGGTGGCCACGGCGAGCAGCACGCCCAGCAGCAGCAGGCCGGCGCCCACGACGTACGGCATCGCGTACGGCTGGACGGGCTGGTCGGCGAAGCCGGCGTGCAGGGTCGTGGCGTCCCAGACGACGACGGCGCCGACGACGACCAGGAAGGCCGCGAGCCCGTACTGGGCGGTGTCGACGACCCGGCGGCGCGTGGGCGCGGGGTCGGTGTGCGTGGTGCTCATGCGAGTCCCAGCTCCTTCAGGGTCGTGCGGACGCGCTCGTCCTGCTCCTCGAGGAAGCGGCCGAAGTCGTCGCCGGTGGCGAAGTTGTCGCTCCAGCCGTTGCGCTTCAGCGCCTCCTGCCACTCGTCGGTGGCGTGCATCTCGGTGAGCAGGTCGATGTAGTAGTCGCGCGTCGCGTCGGAGATGCCGGGCGGGGCGAGGATGCCGCGCCAGTTGGTGAAGACCAGGTCGATCCCGGACTCCTTGAGGGTCGGGGCGTCGACGGTCTCGAGCCGCTCCTCGCCGGAGACGGCCAGGACGCGCAGCTCGCCGGCCTCGATCTGGCCCTCGAACTCGCCGAGGCCGGACATGCCGACGTCGATCTTGGAGCCGAGCAGCGCGGTGGTGAGCGGACCGCCGCCGTCGTAGGTGATGAAGTTGACGTCCTTGGGGTCGACGCCGATGGTCTTGGCCAGCTGCATGGGGAACAGGTGGTCCGGACCGCCCGGGGACGAGCCACCGCCGACGGTGACCGAGCGCGGGTCCTTCGTCCAGGCCGCCACGAGGTCGTCGACCGTCTCGAACGGCGAGTCGGCGGGCACGAGGATGCCCTCCTGCTCCTCCACGACGGACGCGATGGGCGTGGCCTTGGCCGGCGTGGCGGACGAGCCGTTCGTGTAGACGGCGCCGACGACGCCCAGGCCCATGGTCATGAGCAGGTCGTCCGCGCCCTCCTCGTTCAGCAGCCGCTGCATGGCCACGGTGCCGCTGGCGCCGAGGACGTTGGTGACCTCGAACCGTCCGGTCAGCTCGTTGGACTGCATGACGTCCGCCGCCGCCCGTCCGGTCAGGTCGTAGCCGCCGCCGGGGCTGTTCGGGATCATCATCCGCAGCCGGCGGTTGGACGGGTCGTCGTCGCCGCGGGTGACGCCGCACGACGTCAGCACCAGCACGCCGGCCAGCGCGACCGCGACCGCCCGCACCGCTCGGCGGGCCCGAGTGCTCGAGAGCATGAGAACCTCCTGTGTCCGACCGATCATGCGCACGACCTGTGTCCTGCGTCACGCTTGCGCACGTAACGGAGGTTGTGTTCGTTGTGGTCCCGAGGCGCTCGCCGCTCCACCCTCGCCGGTCAGCTGCTCCTGCTGCAGCTGGCGGTGATCGCCGTCGTGCTCGGGATCGTCGCTGCGATCTCGGTGCGCCAGTCCACCGCGACGTTCGGCGACGAGCGCGGGTCGCAGATGCGCTCGGTGGCCGAGTACCTGGCCAACGTCGCGGTCGTCCGCAGCCAGGTCGGGGACCCGGACGCGGCCCGCTCGCTGGCCCCGGCGGTGGACCGCGCCCTGCGGCTGTCGGCGCGACCCGGGTCTACGTCGCCGCGTCCGACGGCACCGTCGTCGCGTCGTCCGAGCCCGCTGACGTCGGACGTCCGGCCGACCTCGAGGGCAGCCGGGTGCAGGAGGGACGCGGCTGGAGCGGCGACGTGACGCTCGACGGGGAGCGCGCCGTCGCGGCGCACGCGCCCGTCCTGGACGACACCGGCCGGCTCGTCGGCCTGACCGTCGCCGAGCAGGACTACCCCTCGACGTGGGAGCTGCTGACCGACTCGGCGTCGGACCTGGCGATCTTCCTCGGTGTCGGCGCGGCGCTCGGCGTGGCCGGCTCGTGGCTGGTCTCGCGCATCGTCCGGCGCCGCACGCGGGGCCTGGGCACGCGCGAGATCGCCACGCTCGCCGACCACCGCGAGGCGCTGCTGACTACAGCATCCTGTGAGGGCGTCGTGGCCGTCGGGCGCGAGGGACGCGTGACGCTGCTGAACGACGGCGCCCGCGCGC
>NZ_JBNFNZ010000199.1:0-4317 GCF_057364525.1 Aeromicrobium sp. PFPM2_SD2 | reverse complement strand
GCCCAGGAGGACGCCGACCCCGAGGAGCTGCGCTACGCGCCCCGCCCGCCCCGGCGCGGACGCTGGCTGCGCCGCCTGCTGCTCGTCGCGCTCGTGCTGCTCGTGCTGGTCGGCGCGGCGGTGGCCGGCTACCGCTGGACGCAGACCCAGTACTACGTGGCCCTGGACGGCGACACGGTCGCGGTCTACCGCGGCATCCAGGTCGACCTGCCCGGCATCGAGCTGAGCTCGGTCGACGAGCGGACCGACATCGAGGTCGACATGCTGCCGGCGTTCAGCCAGACGCGCGTGCGCGACGGCATCGAGGCGTCCAGCCGCGCGAACGCGCTGGCGATCATCGAGAACCTCGACCTGCTCGCCGTCCGCCCGACGCCGACGCCGACGACCCCGCCCCAGCGGCGCCACCACGCGCCCGACGCTCCCCACGGCCCCGACGACGGAGCCGGGCCCGTGAGCGAGCGCAGCGAGCGAACCATCAGCATCGTCACGGGCCGACGTCCGTACCGTGCGCTCTTCACGGAGTCCGCCCGTGAGCGAGCGCAGCGAGCGAACGGTGCCCGAGCCGGGCGCGGCCCGCCTGGGTGCCGCGCAAGCGCCGCGGCGCCGAGCTCGGCCTGACCCTCGTGGCCGTGCTCATCGGCGTCGGGGCCTACGCGGCCGTGGGCCTGGGCTCGGAGGGCACGATCCCGGCCGACACCTTCAAGCTCGGTGGCTTCCTCGTGCTCGTGGCCGTGGCGACGACGCTGCTGGTCCGCCGGGTCGCGCCGTACGCCGACCCGGTCCTGCTGCCGCTGGTCATCGCGCTCAACGGCCTGGGCCTGGCGATGATCTACCGCTTGGACCTGGGCCGCCAGGCGCTCGACCCCGACCGTGCCGCGTTCGCCAACAGCCAGCTGGTGTGGACGACGCTCGGCGTGGCCGCGTTCGCCCTCACGCTCGTGCTGCTGCGCGACCACCGCCGGCTCCAGGCGTTCACCTACTCCTTCGGCCTGGCCGCCATCGTGCTGCTGGTGCTGCCCCTCCTGCCGGTCGTCGGGCGCGAGATCAACGGCGCCCGCATCTGGATCAACCTCGGCCCGTTCAGCTTCCAGCCCGGCGAGGCGGCCAAGGTGTGCCTGGCGATCTTCTTCGCCGGCTACCTGGTGGTGAAGCGCGACGCGCTGGCCCTGGCCGGACGCCGGTTCCTCGGCCTGGACCTGCCGCGCGGACGCGACCTGGGCCCGATCCTCGTCGCGTGGCTGATCAGCATCGGCGTCCTGGTGCTGCAGAAGGACCTCGGCTCGTCCGTGCTGTTCTTCGGCCTGTTCGTCGTCATGCTCTACATCGCCACCGAGCGTCCGGGCTGGCTCGTCGTGGGCCTGCTGCTCGTGACCGCCGGCGTGACGCTGGGCTACTGGCAGTTCGGCCACGTGCGCCAGCGCTTCGACGCCTGGCTCGACCCGTTCAGCAGCGACGCCGGCTTCCAGATCAAGACCGGCCTGTTCGGCCTGGCCCACGGCGGGATCCTGGGCACCGGCTGGGGCCAGGGCAGCCCGCAGACCACGCCGTACTCGTTCTCGGACTACATCATCGCCTCGCTCGGCGAGGAGCTCGGCCTCACCGGGCTCATGGCGATCCTGCTCATCTACGGCCTCATCGTCGAGCGCGGCCTGCGCATCGCGCTGACCTGCCGCGACGGCTTCGGCAAGCTGCTCGCCGCCGGCCTGGCCGTGTCCTTCGCCCTCCAGGTCTTCGTCGTCGTCGGCGGCGTCACGCGACTCATCCCGCTGACCGGCCTGACCACCCCGTTCCTGGCCCAGGGCGGCTCGTCGATCGTCCTCAACTGGCTGATCGTGGCCCTGCTGCTGCGCATCAGCGACCAGACCCGGCGGCCGGCGCCCGCCCCCGCGTCGCTCGCCTCCAGCGACACCCAGGTGGTGAGGCTCCCGTGAACAAGCCCATCCGCGTCATGGCGGTGTTCTGCCTCGTGCTGTTCGCCGCGCTGCTCGTCAACGTCAACGTCGTGCAGTTCGTGCAGGCCGACGACCTCAACGCCCGCGAGGGCAACCGCCGCGTGCTGGACGAGGAGTTCTCGCGCCAGCGCGGCCCGATCCTGGTCGCCGGCGAGGCCATCGCCGAGAGCGTGCCGACCGACGGGCGCTTCGAGTTCCAGCGCCGCTACGTCAGCCCCGAGCTGTACGCGCCGCTCACCGGCTACTTCTCCTACACCTACGGGCGCGCCGGCATCGAGCGCTCGGAGAACCCGATCCTGTCCGGCAGCGACGACCGGCTGTTCGTCGACCGGCTCGGCGACCTGCTGGGCAACGAGAAGCCGCAGGGCGGCAGCGTCGAGCTGACGATCGACCCGGACGCGCAGAAGGCCGCGGCCGCGGGCCTGGCCGACCTCGGCAAGGGCGCCAAGGGCGCCGTCGTGGCCCTCGACCCGAGCACCGGTGCCGTCCTGGCCATGGCCAGCCAGCCGTCGTACGACCCGAACCTGCTCGCGTCCAGCGACCTGGCCGCCGTCCAGCGCTCCATGGAGGAGCTGATGGCCGACGAGGACGAGCCGATGCTCAACCGCGCCACGCGCCAGATCCTGCCGCCCGGCTCGACGTTCAAGCTGGTCACGGCGGCCGCCGCGCTCGAGCAGCTGAACCTCGAGCCCCGCTCCAAGGTGAAGGCCGGCCGCTCGCTGTCGTTCCCGGGCCAGACGTACGAGCTCGTCAACGAGGGCGGCTCGACCTGCGGCGGCAGCACGATCACGTTCGAGCAGGCGCTCAACGTCTCGTGCAACGTCAGCTTCGGCTGGATCGCCGACAAGCTGGGCCAGGAGCGGCTCGCCGAGCAGGCGGCCAAGTTCGGGTTCGGCAGCGACCTGTCCGACGAGGTGGCCTCGGCCCAGAGCCGGTTCACCACCGAGGGCGCGACGCTGGAGAAGTCCCAGCTGGCCCAGAGCGGCATCGGCCAGTACGAGGTCGCCGCCACCCCGCTGCAGATGGCCACGGTCGCCGCGGCCATCGCCAACGACGGCGAGGTCATGCGCCCCTACGTCGTCAAGAACCGCCGCGCGCCCAACCTCAGCGTCCTGAGCGAGGGCCAGACCCGCTCGCTCGGCCGCGCCATGAGCCAGGGCAACGCGGCCAAGCTGCGCACGATGATGGAGAGCACGGTGTCCGAGGGCACCGCTACCTCCGCCCAGATCTCCGGTGCCACGGTCGGTGGCAAGACCGGCACCGCGCAGTCCACGAAGGACCGCCCCCCGTACGCCTGGTTCGTCTCCTACGCCATGAAGGGCGACCGCCAGGTCGCCGTCGCCGTGGTCGTCGAGTCGAGCCGGACCAGCCGCTCCGAGATCGCCGGAGGCCGGCTCGCCGGCCCCATCGCGCGGTCGGTCATGGACGCGGTGATCAAGTGATGATGGAGACCAACGCATGAGCAACGACGAGCCGATCCGCCTCGGCGACCGCTACGAGCTGGGCGCCCTGCTGGGGCGCGGCGGCATGGCCGACGTGCGGCTCGGGCGCGACCTGCGCCTGGGACGCTCCGTCGCGGTCAAGCAGCTGCGCGCGGACCTCGCCGCCGACGAGACGTTCCAGGAGCGGTTCCGCCGCGAGGCCCAGTCGGCCGCGTCGCTGAACCACCCGGCCATCGTCGCCGTCTACGACACCGGCGAGGCCCCGGGCCCGCACGGCCACCCGATCCCGTACATCGTCATGGAGTACGTGGAGGGCCAGACGCTGCGCGAGGTGCTGCGCGACGGGCGCAAGATCCTGCCCCAGCGCGCCCTCGACATCACCGCCGAGATCCTGTCGGCGCTGGACTACTCGCACCGGGCGGGCATCGTGCACCGCGACATCAAGCCGGCCAACGTCATGCTGACGCCCACCGGCCAGGTCAAGGTCATGGACTTCGGCATCGCCCGGGCCATCGCCGACGCGTCGTCGGCCATGACCCAGACCGCCGCGGTGATCGGCACGGCGCAGTACCTCTCGCCCGAGCAGGCGCGCGGCGAGACCGTCGACGCCCGCAGCGACATCTACTCCACCGGCTGCGTGCTGTACGAGCTGCTCACCGGACGTCCGCCGTTCGTCGGCGAGAGCCCGGTGTCGGTGGCCTACCAGCACGTGCGCGAGGAGGCCAAGCCGCCGTCGCAGCTCAACCCCGACGTCAGCGCGTCCGTCGACAACCTCGTCGCCCGCGCCCTGGCCAAGCGGGTCGACGAGCGCTACCAGAGCGCGGCGGACATGCGTGCCGACATCGAGCGGGTCCAGCGCGGCCTGGCCGTCGGTGCCCCGACCGCCACGGCGCTCGTCGGCGCCACCCAGGCCATCCCGGCCG
>NZ_JBNFNZ010000198.1:0-4319 GCF_057364525.1 Aeromicrobium sp. PFPM2_SD2 | reverse complement strand
GGGCCGTCGCCACGAACCGGGACGTCGTCGGCGACTTCGAGCTGCGTGCCCAGGCGGTCGTCCTGACCTCCGGCGGCATCGGCGGCAACCACGAGCTCGTCCGCTCGGTGTGGCCCGAGCGGCTCGGCACCCCGCCCGAGCACATGCTGTCGGGCGTCCCGGCCCACGTCGACGGACGCATGCTGGGCATCGCCGAGTCCGCCGGCGCCCACCACGTCAACCGCGACCGGCTGTGGGCGTACGTCGAGGGCATCGAGAACTACGACTCGGTCTGGCCGATGCACGGCATCCGCATCCTGCCCGGCCCGTCGTCGCTGTGGCTGGACGCCGAGGGCAACCGCCTGCCGGTCCCCGGCCTGCCCGGCTTCGACACCCTCGGCACGCTGAAGCTCCTGCGCGAGACCGGCCACGACCACAGCTGGTTCGTGCTGACGCAGAAGATCATCGAGAAGGAGTTCGCGCTGTCGGGCTCCGAGCAGAACCCCGACCTGACCGGCCGCAGCGTCAAGGAGCTGCTGCGCCAGCGCCTGGGCAAGGGCGCGCCGGGGCCGGTCGAGGCGTTCAAGGAGCGCGGCGCCGACTTCGTCGTGGCCGACACGCTCGAGCAGCTCGTCGACGGCATGAACGCCGTCACCAAGGAGCCGCTGCTGGACGCCGCCCGCGTCCGCCGCGTCGTCGAGGCCCGTGACCGCGAGATGCGCAACCCGTTCACCAAGGACCTGCAGGTCGCCGCGATGCGCCAGGCCCGCTCGTACCTGGGCGACAAGCTCATCCGCGTCGCCTCCCCGCACGAGCTGCTCGACCCGAAGGCCGGCCCGCTCGTCGCGGTGCGCCTGCACGTGCTCACCCGCAAGTCGCTCGGCGGCCTGCAGACCGACCTGGACTCCCGCGTCCTCAAGGCCGACGGCACCCCGTTCGACGGGCTGTACGCGGCCGGCGAGGTCGCCGGCTTCGGCGGCGGCGGCGTGCACGGCTACAACGCGCTGGAGGGGACGTTCCTGGGCGGCTGCCTGTTCTCGGGCCGGGCGGCGGGACGGGCGCTGGCCCGCGACCTGTAGGTCAGATGAGCACGGACGCCGCGGCGATCGGCACCGCGGCGCTGTAGAGGAAGCCCTGGCCCTGGTCGCAGCCCAGGCTGCGCAGGTGCGCCTCCTGCTGCGGCGTCTCGATGCCCTCGGCCACGACGGCCATGCCGAGCGTGTGGGCGAGCAGGATGATCGACTCCACGATGCTCGCGTCGCGCTCGTTGTCGTCCATCTGGGCGACGAAGGAGCGGTCGATCTTGATCTTGTCGATCGGCAGCCGGGTCAGGTAGCCCAGGCTGGAGAACCCGGTGCCGAAGTCGTCGATGACGATCTTGACGCCGAGCGAGCGCACGGCGCGCATGACGTCCACGACCTCCATCGGGTCGCTCACGAGGATGTTCTCGGTGATCTCCAGCTCGAGCATGGTCGGGTCGAAGCCGGTCTCGAGCGCGATCTGGCGCACCAGCGCCGGCAGGTCGCGGTCGCGGAACTGCTGGGGCGAGACGTTCACCGACAGGCCGACCGGACGCGACAGCCGGCGGCACAGCTCGGCGACCTCCCGGCAGGCGGTGCGCAGCACGTTCTCGCCGAGGTCGGAGATGAGGCCGTGGTCCTCGGCCAGCGGGATGAAGCGGCCGGGCGAGACGACGCCGAAGCGTGGGCTCGTCCAGCGCGCCAGCGCCTCGAACGCGGCGACGTCGCCGGTGCGCAGGTCGACCAGCGGCTGGTAGGAGACGGTGACCTCGGACTCGTTGATCGCGCGGCGCAGGCCGCTGGCCAGCTGCAGCTTCTCGCGGTCGGCGTCCATCGAGGGGACGAACGCCTTGATCGCGTTCCGGCCGGCGACCTTGGCCTGGTACATCGCGGTGTCGGCGCGCTTGAGCAGCTCGGTCGCGTCGGCGCCGTCGCGTCCGGCCATGGCCACGCCGATGCTGACGCCGACGAGGTCGAGGTCGGCCTCGATGTCGGTCATCGCCACGCGCTCCTGGATGCCCCGCGCACGCTGCATCGCGTCGCGCTCGTCCAGGACGTCCACGACGGTGGCGAACGCGTCGCCGCCGATGCGGGCGGTGACCGCCCCGGGACGGCGCCCTCGCGGATGCGCTCGGACACCGACCGCAGCACCGCGTCGCCGACGTGGTGGCCGAGGGTGTCGTTGACCCGCTTGAAGTGGTCGACGTCGAGCACGAGCAGGGCAAGCGGCGCGGTGGGCCGGCGCATGAGGATGTCGTCGACGACCGACACCAGGAACGCCCGGTTAGGGAGCCCGGTCAGCTGGTCGTGGCGGGCCAGGCGCTCGGCCTCGGCGGCGGCCTCGACCCGCTGGCTGTTGTCGTACGCGGCGAACAGGTAGCCGGTCTCGGTCTCGTCGTGGTGCGACATCGGGGTGAGGAACTCGGCCACCGGCACCCGCGTGAGGTCCGGACGCACGTACGTCCACTCGCGGCGGCGCCCGGCTCGAGATCGGCCAGCGTGCGCAGCACCGCGAAGGTGGGCTGGTCGTCGTCGGTGCGGGCCTGCGGCACGTCCAGCCCGGCGGCCGACAGCTCGTCGAGGTCGTGCAGCTCGGCCAGGTCCTGGCCGATGAGCTCCTCGGGCTCGACGCCCAGCAGCGAGCCCGCCGCCGCGTTGGCCGAGACGATGACGCCCTCGGAGGACGTCGTGATGATGCTGATCGGGACGGTGTCGAGGATCGTGCGCCGGTCGGCGTCGATGCGGGCCTGCTCGTTGGCCACGCGCGTGCGGGCGTCGGTGGCCGACGCGACCACGACCGGCTCGTCGTCGCCGTGCAGCAGCGACAGCCGGACGTCGGCGTGGACGCTGGTGCCGTCGAGCCGGTTCAGCACCAGCTCCTCGGCGACGCCGAACGTCTGCCGGGCCACCGCGAGCGAGAGGTGCGCCTCGATCGTCTCGGTGTGGAAGGACTTGGGCACGAACGTGCGCACGTCCTGGCCCACCAGCTCCGCGGCGTCGCAGCCGAGCAGGCGGCCGGCCTCGGGATTGGCCATGCGGATGCGCCCGCGGAGGTCCCAGACCACCACGGCGGTGGAGATGGACTCCACGACGTCACGCCACGAGACCACGTCGGGTCGCTCGTCGGCGGCGGCGTCCTCCACGGACATCGACCCTCCCGTTGCTCGAACACCCGGAGCATAGCGATCCCTGGCGGCCGGGTTCAGCAAGACGTGCCGATAAGGTCGGACCCGTGCTCCGAGTCGCCACCGTCAACGTCAACGGCATCCGCGCCGCCTACCGCAAGGGCATGGACGCCTGGCTCGCCGACCGCGGCTGCGACGTCGTCGCGCTGCAGGAGGTGCGCGCCCCCGACGCGATCGTCCACGACATCACCGCCGAGAGCGGCCTGCACGTCGTGCACACCGAGGCGGCCGACAAGGGCCGCGCGGGCGTGGCGATCCTGAGCCGGTTCGAGCCCAAGGACGTGCGCGTCGGCAACGGCGACGCGTACTTCGACACGTCCGGGCGCTGGATCGAGGCCGACTACGTCCTGGACGACGGCAGCGCCCTCACGGTCGTGTCGGTCTACGTCCACTCCGGCGAGGCCGGCACGCCGCGCCAGGACGACAAGTACCGGTTCATGGACGCCATGACCGAGCGGATGCGCCAGCTGCGGGCGCACGGCACCCACGGCCTGCTCATGGGCGACCTCAACGTCGGCCACACCGAGCGCGACATCCGCAACTGGAAGGGCAACCTGAAGAAGGCCGGGTTCCTGCCCGAGGAGCGCGCGTACTTCGACCGCTTCCTCGGCGAGCTCGGGTGGGTGGACGTCCACCGCCAGCTCTCCGGCGACGTCGACGGCCCCTACACCTGGTGGTCCATGCGCGGGCAGGCGTTCGACAACGACACCGGGTGGCGCATCGACTACCACCTGGCCACGCCCGAGCTGGGCGCCCTCGCCCGCGAGGCGTGGGTCGACCGCGCCGCGAGCTGGGGCGAGCGCTGGTCCGACCACGCGCCGCTGGTCGTCGACTACGACCTCTGACCGACCCGCGCCGGGCGTGACGTCGTTCACGTCCGGCGCCGTCGTCTCGACAGATGCATAAGCACCTGATATATGTAGTTGCATGAGGCAACAGGAGTTGGCCGCCGGACTGCGGACGTTCGTCATCGACGTCGCCCGCGGCACGCGCTCCACCACCATGAGCCGCGTGGCGGCGGCGACGCTCGGCCTGCTCGAGCGCCGCGGCCCGCACCGGATCACCGTCCTCGCCGAGCGCGAGGGCGTCAGCCAGCCGGCCATGACCGGCCTCGTCCAGCGGCTCGAGGCGTCCG
>NZ_JBNFNZ010000197.1:0-4330 GCF_057364525.1 Aeromicrobium sp. PFPM2_SD2 | reverse complement strand
CCAGAGCGCCCCTGACCGACCGGCTCGCCACCCCTGCGCGAGCAGACGCGGGCCGAGCTGACGAGCGCCCGCTCCGCGCAACGTTTCGCGGTGCCCGGACGGACCCGGCAGGCCGCCGCGCGGTACGTCGACCTCGAGGCCTGAGCCGCCGCGAAACTTTCGCCGCGATTCCTCTCAACTGGGGCCCGCGGGGGCCGAAGGGGTCAGCGAGCCAGGACGGCTCGTACTGCCGACGGACCGGCGCGACCTTGACGTTCCCTTCCCAGGAGGAGAATCCGTGTCGTTCGTCGATCCGGTCGGCTCTGTGCTGCACAGCGCCCTGGACGGCCTGGCCATGCGCCAGACCGTCATCGCCGACAACATCGCCAACGTGGACACGCCCGGCTACCGGGCCACGACGGTCGACTTCGAGACCAACCTGCGTCGCGCCATCGAGGACGGCTCGCCCGCCGACCTCGCCGATCCGGGCATCGACCGGGTCGCCACCTCCACGCCGGTCGGCGTGAACGGCAACAACGTCGACCTGCGCAAGGAGACGATGGCCGCGATGCAGACCAGCTACCAGCAGCAGGTCGTCGGTCGAGCCATCTCCGACCGTCACAGCCTGGTCATCACGGCAGCGAGCACCCACTGATGGGCGCCTTCGACGCGCTGCGCATCGCGAACAGCAGCCTCGGCGTGCACCAGACGTGGCTGGACACGCTCGCGACCAACATCGCCAACGTCAACACCGTCAACGCGACCGACGAGGACGCCTTCCAGGCGCAGATGCTGATCCTGCGCTCGTCCGAGGGCGGCGGCGTCGAGGTCGCCGGCGTGGCCGAGACCTCCGCCGAGGGCCGGGTCGTCCACAGCCCGGGCCACCCGCTCGCCGACGAGGACGGCTACGTCCGCACCCCCGACACGGACATGAACAGCCAGATGAGCCAGCTCATCATGGCCCAGCGCGGCTACCAGGCCTCCGTGTCCGTCACCAAGACCGCGCAGGAGGCGTACACCAGCGCCCTGCAGATCGGAAAGTGATGAGCATCCCCGCCATCGAGCCCATCGGCGGCTTCACGCCGCTGCAGCCGCTGCAGATCGACAGCGACGTCACCGCCGTGCGCGGTGCCGCCGGCCCGCAGGGCACCACCGGCGCGCAGAGCGTCTCGGCCACGAGCTTCGGCTCGCTGCTCGCCGAGCGCATCGACGGCCTGGAGGCGCTCAGCGACCGGACCGACGACCTGGCCGTCAAGGCGACCACGGGTGACCTGCAGGACATCCACGACTACACGATCGCCGCGGCCGAGACCCAGATGACGACCCAGCTGACCGTCGCGATGCGCAACAAGGCCGTCGAGACGTTCACCGAGATCATGCGGACGCCGATCGGATGAAGAACGAGGTCATGCGCCGGCTCACGAGCGTCCGCGAGACGTTCGCCGGCTACACGAGCGGGCAGAAGGCCACGGTCGTCGTCGGCGGCGCGGCGGTGCTGCTCGCGGCGTTCATGGCGTTCCGCTGGGCCTCCGCCCCGAGCTACACGCCGCTGTTCAGCGGCCTGTCCTCGCAGGACGCGTCAGCGGTCGTCGAGGAGCTCGACGCCGCCGGCACGCCCTACGAGATCACCGACGGCGGCGGCACGATCCTGGTCCCGGACGACGTCGTGCACCGCACCCGCATCACGCTGAGCGGCGAGGGCATCCCGTCCTCGGACAGCGAGGGCTACTCGATCCTGGACAAGCAGGGCGTCGCCGCGTCGGACTTCAAGGAGCAGACCGACTACAAGCGGGCGATGGAGGGCGAGCTCACCAACACCATCGAGTCGCTGGACTCCGTCGACACCGCGACGGTCCACCTGGCGCTGCCCGAGAAGGTCGTCTTCGCCGCCGAGCAGCAGCCGGCCACGGCCTCGGTGCTGGTCAAGCCGCGCCGCGGCGAGCAGCTCGCCGAGGACCAGGTGCAGGCGATCGTCCACCTCGTCGCGTCCAGCGTCGACGGCCTCAAGCCCGACAAGGTCACCGTCACCGACTCCAGCGGCCAGGTCCTGTCGACCTCGGACGGCACGAGCCAGAGCGGCTCGGGCGCCCAGATGAAGCAGGTCGACCAGTTCCAGGAGAGCATGCGCACCCGCGTGCAGACGATGCTCGACCGCGTGCTGGGCCCGGGCAACTCCCAGGTCCAGGTCACCGCCGACCTCGACTTCGACAAGTCGGTCAGCGAGACCACCCGCTACTTCCGCGCCACCCAGGTGCCCGCGCTGTCGGAGACGACGAAGACCGAGACCTACCAGGGCACGGGCGGTGCCGGCGGCTCCACGGGCGTCGTCGGCCCCGACGGCCAGATGGAGGACAACGTCACCGGCGCGAACGGCGACGGCAACGGCTCCTACACCAAGTCCGAGCGGACGTCGGACAACGCGATCGACAAGACCGTCGAGCAGCGCGAGCAGGCGCCCGGCGCCGTGCGCTCGCTGCACGTCGGCGTCGTCCTGGACAGCGTCAAGCAGGGAGCGGCCACGACGGCGCAGGTCAGCGACCTCATCGCCGCCACGATCGGCACCGACGAGGACCGCGGCGACACGATCGAGGTCTCGTCCATGGCCTTCGACCGCTCCGGCGAGCAGGCCGCCGCCGAGGAGCTGGCCGCCGCCGAGGCGGCCGAGCGCTGGGACCGGATCTGGGACACGGCCAGGACGGCGGGCATCGTCCTGCTCGTCGCGATCGCCATCCTGATCGCCTGGCTGCGCAACCGCCGCAACGCCCGGGAGCGCAAGGAGGCCGCCGACGCGCTCGTCGAGCAGCTGCGCCGCGACCAGGCCAACGCCGACGCCACCGCGGTGAGCCCGGCCGTCGAGGTCGTCGCCAGCGAGGAGGAGCTCGAGGCCGAGCGCCGCCGCGAGGAGATCGCCGAGCTGGTCGAGAAGCAGCCCGAGGACGTCGCGAACCTGCTGCGCGGCTGGCTGGTGGAGCGCCGATGACCGCCACGATGACCGCCCGCCTGGGCGTGCACAAGGCCGCCGTCCTGCTCATCTCGCTCGGCCCGGAGAAGGCCGCCGCGGTGATGAGCCACATGAGCCCGGCGGAGGTCGAGGAGGTCTCGACCGAGGTCGCCCGCCTGGAGTCGGTGGACCGCACCGAGTCCGACTCGGTGCTCGGCGAGTTCCACGAGATGCTCACCGCCCGCGGCCACATCGCCCGCGGCGGCCTGGACTACGCCCGCCAGCTGCTGGAGAAGTCGCTCGGCGAGGAGCGCGCGGCCGAGATCATGGACCGGCTCAACGCCGCCGCCGTGCAGCTGCCGTTCCAGTTCCTGCGCCACGCCGACCCCGCGCAGCTGCGCTCGTTCGTCGCCGACGAGCACCCGCAGATCATCGCGCTGGTGCTCGCGCACATGACGCCGGAGAAGGCGCTCATGCTGCTGGCCAGCCTGCCGCCGGAGGAGCAGGCCGTCGTCGCGCACCGCATCGCCGTCATGGACCGCACGTCGCCGGAGATCATCCAGGTCGTCGAGCGGACGCTGGAGCGCAAGCTCTCGACCATGCTCCAGCCGACCGAGACGTCCCGCGTGGGCGGCATCGACCCGCTGGTCAACATCATCAACCGCTCGGACCGCTCCACGGAGCGCCAGATCGTCGAGGGCCTCGAGGCGCTCGACCCGGACCTGGCCGACGAGGTCAAGAGCCGGATGTTCATGTTCGAGGACATCGTGTCGCTGGACGACCGCTCGGTGCAGCAGGTGCTGCGCCAGGTCGACACCGGCGAGCTCGCCATGGCGCTCAAGGGCGTCACCGAGCCGGTGCGCCTGAAGATCATGAACAACATGTCCGAGCGTGCGGCCGAGTCGCTCGCCGACGAGGTCGAGATCCTCGGCACGGTGCGCCTGCGCCAGGTCGAGGAGGCCCAGCAGTCGATCATCCGCACGATCCGCCAGCTCGAGGAGCAGGGCCAGATCATGCTGCGACGAGGGAACGACGATGAGTTCATCGAGTGACGCCCCCGTCGTCCGGGGCCCGCTGGCCGGCGACGCGCAGACGCTGCGCGTCCCCGAGCTGAGGCAGGGCGCCTGGACCCGGCTGGGCCCGGACAGCGGCCTGGCCGACGGGGCCACCGAGAACACGCTGGCCGTCGTCGCCGAGCGCACGCGCAAGGCGGCCCAGTCGCAGGGCTACGTCCAGGGCTGGACCGACGGACGCCGTGAGGCGCAGGCCGTCATGGCCGAGGAGCAGACCCGGCTGAACCACCTGGCCCGGGTCGAGCAGGAGCGCCGGGACGCCGAGCACGCCGCCGCGATCGAGGCGCTCACCGCGGCCGCCGGCCGGGTCCGCGCCGTCGTGGCCGCCGTGTGCGCC
>NZ_JBNFNZ010000196.1:0-4335 GCF_057364525.1 Aeromicrobium sp. PFPM2_SD2 | reverse complement strand
CGGGGCCGGGGATCGCTCCCGGACCCGCCCGCGTGACGGTCGTGGCGCCGGCTCAGCCGACGCCGAGCAGGTCGATGACGAAGACGAGCGTCTTGCCCGACAGGTGGTGGCCCCGGCCGGCCGGGCCGTAGGCCAGCTCCGGCGGGGCGATGATCTGGCGGCGGCCCCCGACCTTCATGCCCGGGATGCCCTGCTGCCACGCGGCGATCAGCTGCGGCAGCGGGAAGCGCGCGGACTGGCCGCGGTCCCAGGACGAGTCGAACTGCTCGCCGGACTCGAACTCGACGCCGACGTAGTGGACGTCCACGACGCCGCCCGGCACGGCCTCGGGGCCGTCGCCCTCGACCAGGTCGGTGACGGTCAGCTCGGTGGGCGGGGGGCCGGGGATGAAGTCGACTTCAGGCTTCTCACTCATGGTCTCGATCCTCGCACAACGCCCGCTCGGCGTCCTTCGCGGCGGGCTGGCACGATGACGACATGCGCGCCACCGTCCTCCACGCCCCGTTCGACGTCCGCCTCGACACCGTCCCGGACCCGCAGCTGCAGCTCGACACCGACGCCGTCGTGCGCGTCGTGGCCGCCTGCGTCTGCGGCTCGGACCTGTGGAGCTACCGCGGGGTCAACGCCGTCCACGAGCCCAAGCGGATCGGTCACGAGATGGTCGGCGTCGTCGAGCAGGTGGGCGGCGCGGTCAGCACCGTGCAGCCGGGCGACTTCGTCATCGCCCCGTTCGCCTACAGCGACAACACCTGCGCGGCGTGCCGGGTCGGCGTCCAGACCTCGTGCCGCCACGGCGGCTTCTGGGGCGGCGACGACCGCGAGGGCCACTTCGTGGACGGCCTGCAGGGCGAGCTCGTCCGCGTCCCGCTGGCCGACGGGACGCTCGTCGCCACGCCGGGCGAGCCCGACGCGGACCTGGTGCCGCACCTGCTGACGCTCAGCGACGTCTTCCCGACCGGTCACCACGCGGCGGTCAGCGCCGGCGTGACCCAGGGCAGCACCGTCGCGGTCGTCGGTGACGGCGCGGTGGGCCTCAGCGCGGTGCTGGCCGCGAAGCGCCTGGGTGCCGCGCGGGTCGTGGCGATGTCGCGGCACGCCGACCGCCAGGAGCTCGCGCGCGCGTTCGGCGCCGACGACGTCGTCGAGGCGCGCGGCAAGGAGGGTGCGCAGGCGGTCAAGGAGATCTTCGACGGGCTGGGCGCCGACTGCGTCCTGGAGTGCGTCGGCACGGGCGCGTCCATGGACCAGGCCCTGCGCAGCGCGCGCCCGGGCGGCATGGTCGGCTACGTCGGCGTGCCGCACGGGGTGACCCTCGACGTGCCGTCCATGTTCGGCCGCAACGTCGGGCTCAACGGCGGCGTCGCGCCGGTGCGGGCCTACCTCGAGGAGCTGCTGCCGGACGTCTGGGAGGGGCGCATCGCGCCGGGCCGCGTGTTCGACCTGAGCGTCCCGCTGGACCAGGTGGCCGACGCCTACCGCGCGATGGACGAGCGGACGGCGATCAAGTCGCTGCTGACCGTCTGAGTCAGGCCGGGTCCGGCGTCTCGTTGAGCCGCCGGGCCAGGTTCGCGAACGTGGCCCGCTCCTCGAGCGACCAGCCGTCGAGCAGGGCGCCCAGCCACTCGTGGACGTCCGTGCGCACCTCCTGGATGCGGGCGGCGGCCTCGGACGGGACGGTCAGCAGCTGCGCGCGGCCGTCCTCGGGGTCGGGCTCGCGCTCGACCAGCCCGAGCCGCTCCAGCTGCGAGACGGCCCGGCTGATCGTCGACTTGTGCACCGCGAAGGCCTCGGCCAGCTCCGAGGCCCGGACGCCGTCGGGGGCGTCGAAGACCATCATGAGGACCAGGTACGCGCCGTAGTCCAGGGCCGGGTCGATGCGCGAGAGGTTGCGCATCGTGCGCGTGCGCGCCCGGCGGAAGAACCGGGTGAGCTGCACGTCGATGTCGAAGTCGTCCGGCTTCTGGGGAGGCACGGCGTCATCCTAACGAACCGTCCCCACCCGCCGGCCTCAGCGCAGCTGGGCCGACGACAGGCCGAGCAGCCTGCGCGCGACGATGAGCTGCTGGATCTGCTGGGTGCCCTCGAAGATGTCCAGGATCTTGCTGTCGCGGGCCCACTTCTCGAGCAGCTCGTCCTCGCCGTAGCCGACCGTGCCGAGCAGCTCGACGCAGCCCAGGGTGATCGCGTTGCCGGCGCGTCCGGCCTTGGCCTTGGCCATCGAGGCCTGCATCGAGTTGGGACGGCCGTTGTCGGCCATCCACGCCGCCTGCAGGGTCAGCAGGTACGCGGCCTCCCAGTCGGCCTCCATCGCCAGGAACCGGGCGACGGCGTGGGACTGGCGGGCCGGTGCCCGGTCCGGGTCGACGACCTCGCCGGCCTCCTCGAGCAGCTCGCGGGTGCGCTCCAGCGCGGCGCGGGCGCAGCCGACCGCCATGCCGGCGACCAGCGGCCGGGTGTTGTCGAACGTCGCCATGGCCCCGGCGAAGCCCTGGGACGTGTCGATCTCGGGACTGCCGAGCAGGTTCTCGGCCGGCACCCGGCAGTCGTCCAGGACGATCACCGCCGTGTCGGACGCGCGGATGCCGAGCTTGTGCTCCAGGCGCTCGACCCGGATGCCGGGCAGCGACTTGGGCACGACGAACGACTTGATCGCGGCGCGGCCCTTCGACCGGTCCAGCGTCGCCCACACGACGACGGAGTCGGCCCGGTCCCCCGACGTCACGAAGATCTTCTCGCCGTTGAGGACGTAGTGGTCGCCGTCCATGACCGCCGTCGTGGTGATCTGCGCCGAGTCCGAGCCCACGCCGGGCTCGGTGATGGCCATGGCCGCCCAGGTGCCCTTGAACCGCTCGAGCTGCTCGTCGGTCGCCACCGAGGCGATGGCCGAGTTGCCCAGGCCCTGGCGCGGCATCGACAGCAGCAGGCCGACGTCGCCCCAGCACATCTCGATCACCGAGAGGACCGAGGCCATGTGCGTCCCGTTGCGGACGCCGCCGTCCTCGCCGGCCTCGCTGCGGCGCACTCCCCCGGCGCCGGCCCCGTGGCCCTGGCCGGAGTCGTTCATGCCGTCCACGAGGGACGCGAGCAGGTCCAGCTCGACCGGGTAGCTGTGCTCGGCGAGGTCGTACTTGCGCGAGTTGGCCCGCAGGAAGCTGTCGGCCACGTCGTGGGCCTGCTTGACGAAGCCGCGCAGGCGGGCGGGGGTCTCCAGGTTGATCATCGCGTTCCCCCTCAGACGAGGAGTGCTCCTTCCATGACGCCGACGGCCCGCAGGTCGCGGTACCACCGCTCCACCGGGTGCTCCTTGACGAAGCCGTGCCCACCGAGCAGCTGGACGCCGTCGGTGCCGATCCGCATGCCGTGCTCGGAGGCGAGCTGCTTGGCGATGCCCGCCTCGCGGGCGACGTCCAGCCGCTGGTCGGCACGCGAGGCGGCGCGCCACACGGCCAGCCGCATGCCCTCGAGCTCGATGGCGACGTCGGCGACCATGAACGCGACCGCCTGACGGTGGGCGATCGGCTCGCCGAACGCCTCGCGCTGCAGCACGTACTCCTTGACGTAGTCGAGCACGGCCTGACCGGTGCCGACCGCCAGGGCGGCCCAGGCGATGCGGCCCGGCGCAGGGCGTCGCGGTAGTCGTCGCCGTCGCCCAGCAGCGCGTCCGGCGACCTCCACGCCGTCCAGGGACAGCCGGGTCAGCGCCGCCGCGCGCAGGCCCATCGCCGGGTCAGGCGCGACACCCAGGCCCACCGTGCCGGCCTCGACCAGGAACATCCGCGGTCCTTCCCCCTCCAGGTCGGCCGCGACCACGAACAGCTCGGCGTCGGCGCGCGGACCACGGCGGACTTCACGCCGTCGAGCCGGAAGCCGGCGGGCGTGCGCACCGCGCGGGTGGCGGGGAGGGTGGGGTCGAACAGGGGCTGCGGCTCGGTCACGGCGAAGGACGCGGCCGGGACGTCGTCGCCGACGAACGCCGGCAGGTAGGTCTGCTGCTGCGCGTCCGAGCCGTACAGCGCGAGCGCGGTCGAGACGGCGGCCGGCGACAGGCACGCGACGGCCTGGCCCATGTCGCCCTGCGCCAGCGCCTCGGCCACGAGCGCCGCCGTGACCGCCGAGCGCTCCTCGGCCAGCCCGCCCGAGGCTCTCGGGGGACGCCGAGCTGGCTGAGGCCGAGCTCATTCGCCTGCGCCAGGACGTCCGAGGACGTGGCGTTGGCGGCCTCGGCCGCCTCGCGCCGGGGCCGCAGCAGCTCGGCGGCCAGCTCGCGCACGACGCCGACGTCATGTCCTGGTCGTCCGTGGGCGTGGAGTCGAAGACGCGCGGACCGGTGCGGTC
>NZ_JBNFNZ010000195.1:0-4372 GCF_057364525.1 Aeromicrobium sp. PFPM2_SD2 | reverse complement strand
TGCCGAGCGCGAGCCCTACGAGGCTGCCCATGCGTCCGTCCCCAGGAGCGCGTCCAGGTCGATGCCGGCCTGCTCGAGGCTCACGGCCGGGCCGGCAGTGCCCCGCCGCGCTCGAGCCGGCGCCGCGGCGGACGAAGACCGGCTCGGTCTCGATGCTGTCGTTCTCGACCCGCCCGGTCACGGCCACCACCTCGCGGACGCGTCGCCGCCCGTCGGCGTCCATGCCGGTGTGCACGACGAGGTCGACCGAGCTCGCGACGGTCGGGACGACGAAGCGGCTGCCGATGTTCTCCCCGGCCAGCAGCGGCAGGGTGCACATCTTGACCAGGGCCTGACGCGCCGAGCTGGCGTGGATGGAGGCCATGCCGGGCAAGCCGGCGTTGAGCGCGAGGAGCAGGTCGAGGCACTCGGCCGCCCGGACCTCGCCGATCACGAGGCGGCTCGGGCGCATGCGCAGCGCCTCCTTCACGAGGTCGCGGAGCGTGACCTCGCCGGTGCCCTCGAGCCCGGCCTGGCGCGTCTGCAGACTGACCCAGTCAGGCACCCGGCACTGCAGCTCGTAGACCTCTTCGACCGAGATGAGCCGCTGGCTGCCGGGGATGGAGGACGCGAGGCAGTTCAGCAGTGTCGTCTTGCCGGCCTGGGTGCCGCCCGAGACGACGATGTTGAGACCGGCACGGACGGCGGCGTCGAGGAAGTGCGCCGTGTGCTGGTCGATCGTGCCGAGGGTGACGAGGTCGTCCAGCGAGTGCGCTGCGGCGACGAACTTGCGGATGTTGACGGCCGCGAACCCCCGACTGATGCCCTCGAGCACCACGTGGAGCCGGTGGCCGCCGGGCAGCATGGCGTCCACGAACGGGGTGGAGAGGTCGAGTCGCCGGCCGGACGTCGAGAGCATCCGCTCCACGAGCTCGCGGACCTGCTCGGTGGTGAGCATGACGCTGGTCAGCTCGTGCCTGCCGCCGCGGGCCACGAAGACCCGGGCGGGGTCGTTGATCCAGATCTCCTCGACCTCGGGGTCGTCCAGGAAGGGCTGGAGCGGCCCGAGACCGCTCACGTCGGCGACCAGTCGCTCGATCTCCAGCTCGGGCTCGGCCAGGGCGCTGACCGTGCCGGTGAGGCTGCGCTGCTCGTGGTCGCGGACGACCTCGCGGGCGATGCGCTGCACCTCGTGCGCCTCGACGACCGGGTCGATGCGCTGGGCGCGGACGGCGTGGCGCACCTTGTCGGCCAAGGTGCCGGACGCGCGGTCTGCCATGTCGATGCCTTCCCCCGAACGGCACGTACCTGCTGATCGTCAGCGGAACGACGGGCGAAAGGCAACCCTCCGACCGCAGTGGTGTGGACGAGCGGGACGGTCGTCTCGTCCACAGGCGGGGCTCGGCGGCGCGGCGTCCACAGGCCGGTGGCGACCCTCGTTCCTGTCGGCAGCGGCGCCTATGGTGGGAACATCAGTTCGATTCGGGGGAATCATGGTCGCAGAGCTCGTGCAGGTGGAGGCGCCGCTGGCGTTCCTGGACGAGCTGGAGCGTGCCCTCGACAGGGCTGACCCGACGGCGTACCTGGAGCAGTCGCCGACGCAGGCGCGGCAGACCGCGATGCGGATCCAACGGCTGCAGGCCCGGCTCGCGGCGCACAGTGCCGCGGCCGTGCGGGCGGTCGACGCTCTCGTCCCGGTCGGCACCGCCGGGTCGACGGGAACCGCCGACCTCCTGGCCCGCGACTTCGGCCGCGACCGGCGTGCGGCCGGCCGTCAGGTGCGTCTCGCCGACGCCTTGGGTGAGCGCACCGCGACGGAGAAGGCGCTCGCGAACGGGCTCATCACGGAGTGGCAGGCGGCATTGATCGTGAACACGCTCCGCGGCGTGCCCGAAGAACACCGCGACCGGTGCGAGCAGACGCTGATCGCCGCCGCCCAGACGCTGTCGGCCAAGGACCTGTCCCGCCGTGCCAAGCGGATCGCCGACGTCTACGCACCCAAGCCGGAGGTGGACCGGCTCGAGAACGAGTCGCTCGAGGCCCAGGAGGCCCGCGCGTGGGAGCGGACCTCGTTCTGGATGGTCGACGACCGCGACGGCACCTGGCGAGGCAGCTTCACCCTGCCCGACCTGCAGGCCGAGATGCTCCGCACGATGCTCGACGCCTTCACTGCACCCCGGCAGGCTTCGACAGGCTCAGCCAGCGGAACCGCCCCTGAACCTGTCGAGGGAACGCTCACCCAACGACAGGGCCACGCGTTCGCCCACCTGATCGAGAAGATGCCCGTCGACGGGCTGCCCCAGTCCGGCACCACCGCCGCGACCCTCGTCATCACCACCGACCTGAAGGACCTCCAGTCCGGACTCGCCGCCTCGACCATCGCCACCGGCACCCGGCTCTCCGCCGGCGAGACCCGGCGCCTGGCCTGCTCGGCCGGCATCATCCCCGCCGTCCTCGACGGCAGATCCCTCCCGCTCGACCTCGGACGGACGAAACGGCTGTTCACCAAGCACCAGAAGATCGCCCTCGGGCTCCGCGACCTGGGCTGCGTGGCGCCCGGGTGCGACCGACCACCCGCCTGGTCCGAGGTCCACCACCCGATCCCCTGGAGCCAGGGTGGCGAGACGAACCTCGACAACGCCGTCCTGCTCTGCCCCCGACACCACCACCAGGCCCACCAGCAGGACTGGCAGTTCCGTCGAGCATCGGACGGCCGCGTCCAGACCCGCGGACCCGACGGCGAGTGGAAGGACGACCGACGATGGCGCCCTTCGACAGGCTCAGGGAGCGGCCCTTCGACCGACTCAGGAAGCGCCCCTCCGACAGGCTCAGGGAGCGGGACTCCAGGGAGTGGGGGCTAGAGGTGGTCGGGGACGATGAGGGCGTCCGGGTCCTGGCGAGGCGGCATGGCCGCGACCGCCACCCGCAGCGTGGCCACGCCGGCCTCCACCTGCTTGCGCCGCTTGCGCTCGCTCGTGCCGTCCCAGGCGCCGGGCTCGGCCCGGTCGGCCAGGTCGCGCAGCGCCGACTCGGCCGCCTCGGCGTACTCCTCGTCGGAGAACTCCGGCGTCGCACCGACCGTCGGGCGCTCGGGCAGCGCGGTCAGGCCGCCGATCACGATCTTGCTGGACGCCGACAGCAGGCGGTAGCGGGCCATCTTGGGCAGCTCCTCCCACGTGGCCGCGCCGACCTTCTTGCGCATGAAGCCCGGCAGGGTCCCGAACGACTGCCGCGCCACGGCCGCGACCGCGACGGTCATCTCGTGCTCGGTGAACCTCATGCTTCCTCCTGCGTCGTCGGCCACGACCGTACTGGAGGTGCCCCTCGCGGCCCGTCGCCAACCCCGGCCCTTGCGTTCCCCTCACGAAGGGAGGATGGTGAAAGGCTCACGGCGCCCACGAGGACGCGCTGCCGGTCCGGCACCGTCCCTCCTGCGCCACCCCACGCCAGGAGGTTCTCCATGGCACTCGACATCGCCCTGCGCGCCTTGCCCGCCCACTGCCTCGTCACCCTCAGCGGCGAGCTCGACCTCGCCAACGCCCGCGCGTTCGGCAGCTTCCTGTCCACCGAGCTGGAGGACTGCCGGCACGACGTCGTCGTCGACCTGCGCGGCCTGGACTTCCTCGACGCCGCCGGCATCGGCGCGCTCGTCGGCGCCTCCGCGCGTCCCGACGGGGAGCCGAGCCGCGTGAGCGTCCTGTGCGACGCCCCGCGCCTCGTGCGGCTGTTCCGCCTCACCGGCACCGTCGAGCGGCTGGGGGTCCACGGGCCCCGCCGCCGAGGAGCCGAGCCCGGCCCTCGTCTGAGACCGGCGAGCGGTCAGCGGACGGTGAAGGCCGCCCACACCGTCTTGCCGTGCCGGTCGCGCGGCTCCACGCCCCAGAAGTCGCTGAGCACGTCGACGAGCACCAGGCCCCGGCCGCCCTCGAGCCCGTCCTCGGTCGTGCCGTCGGCGTGGCGCACGGTCTCCTCCACGTCGCGCACCACCGGCATCCGCGACGACCGGTCACGCACCCGCACCAGCACCCGATGGGGGTCCACGACGATCGAGACGGTGAACGGCGTCCCTGCGTGCGCCGCCGCGTTGGTGGCCAGCTCGCCGACGACCAGCTGGACGTCCGGCGACAGGAGCGGCAGGTCGCACTCCTCGAGCGCCTCGCGCACGAAGAGCCGCGCCTCGGCCGCGCTCGACGGCTCAGGAGACAGCAGCAGGTGGCGCGTCCACCGTGCTTCGACGCCCACGACTCACTCCCTCTCGGCTCGTACGGCCGCCGGACCGAGACCGGGTTCTGTGCCCCCACCTCGGCCCCGCGAACCTACCGGCGCCGCCGCCGTCCGGCCACCCCGGGGCGCCCGCCGGGGCGGCTGGAGCTGAGACGCCGGCCGCGAGGTC
>NZ_JBNFNZ010000194.1:0-4419 GCF_057364525.1 Aeromicrobium sp. PFPM2_SD2 | reverse complement strand
GCGTGCTGGCGGAGGTCGACGCGTACGCCCGGGGCCGCGACGCCGGCGTCAGCCGCTGCGTGGTCGTCGGTCCCGGCCCGTTCGACGCCGACACGTGGCCGATCGGCTTCCACCCGGCCTGCGGCTGCGAGCTGCTGCTCGTCGCCTGATCGACGGGCCGGACTGGGTGCGCGCCCCTACGATGACGACGTGGCGCAGGACGACGAGGACCGAGGCATCCGCGGCAACGCACTGTCACGCGGGGCGCGGCTCGCCGCCCTTCCCGTCGGGTTCGCCGGGCGCACGACCTGGGGCCTGGGCAAGCGGCTCGTCGGGGCGCCCGCCGGCTACGTCGCCAGCGAGGTGCAGCAGCGCACCGCCGACCAGATCTTCCGCGTCCTCGGTGGAGCTCAAGGGCGGCGCGATGAAGCTCGGCCAGGCGATGAGCATCTTCGAGGCCGCGCTGCCGCCCGAGATCGCCGGGCCCTACCGCGAGACCCTCACCAAGCTGCAGGACGCCGCCCCGCCGATGCCCGCCTCGACCGTGCACCGCGTGCTCGCCGAGCAGCTCGGCGCCGACTGGCGCGACCTGCTGCCGACCTTCGACGACCGCCCGGCCGCGTCGGCGTCCATCGGCCAGGTGCACCGCGCCACGTGGCACGACGGCCGCGAGGTCGCCGTGAAGATCCAGTACCCCGGCGCGGGCAAGGCGCTGCGCTCGGACCTGCGCCAGATCGCGCGCATCGCGCGCCTGTTCGGCGTCCTCATGCCCGGCATGGACGTGCGCTCGCTCGTCGCCGAGCTGCAGGAGCGCGTCGCCGAGGAGCTCGACTACGCGCTCGAGGCCGCGGCCCAGCAGGCGTTCGCCGACGAGCTCGTGGACGACCCCGAGGTCGTGGTGCCGAACGTCGTCCACCACACCGACGCGCTGCTGGTGAGCGAGTGGCTGGAGTCGGACGCGTCGCTGGCCGAGGTCATCGTCTCGGGCACGCCCGAGGAGCGCGACCGCTACGGCGAGGCGTTCATCCGCTTCCTGCTGGCCGGCCCCGAGCGGGTCGGGATGCTGCACGCCGACCCGCACCCGGGCAACTTCCGGATCATGCCCGACGGACGCCTGGGTGTCGTGGACTTCGGCGCCGTCGCCCGGCTGCCGCACGGGCTGCCGGCGTCCATCGGCCCGCTGCTGCGCCACGCGCTGGACGGCGACGACGACGCGGTGCTCGAGGGGCTGCGCGCCGAGGGGTTCGTGCGCCAGGGCGTCGTCGTGGACGCCGCGGTGCTCGGCGCCTACCTGCAGCCGTTCCTGGAGCCGGTCGCGACGAGGAGTTCCACTTCGACCGCGAGTGGCTGCGCGGGCAGGCGGCCCGGCTGAGCCAGCCGGCGAGCGCCGTCGTGGCCTCGAAGATCAACCTGCCGCCGGAGTACCTGCTCATCCACCGCGTGTGGGCCGGCGGCATCGGCGTGCTGTGCCAGCTCGACGCCACGGTGCCGGCCCGCGGCATCCTGGCCGACGCGGTGCCCGGCTTCGCCGACGCCGCCTGAGCCCTCGACCGGCTCCGCCCGCGGTCCCGGAGGCTGTCGACGGGGCTACTCGCCGGCGATGACCCGCAGGACGTCCTGGCCGTACTGGTCGAGCTTGGCCTGGCCGATGCCCTTGACCTTCACCAGCTCGCGACGTCCGACGGCTTGAGGATGGTCAGCTGCTCGAGCGTCTGGTCGTTGAAGATCACGTAGGCCGGGACGCTCTGCTCCTGGGCCTGCTCGGTGCGCCAGGCGCGCAGCTTCTCGAACAGCTCCTCGTCGAAGTCGTCCGGGCGCGCGACGAGGCGCACCTTCTTGGCCTTGGGCTGCGGACGTCCCATGCTGCGGGCCGCATGGTCGGCGGGCAGCAGCCGGTCCAGGAAGCGGGTCGGCTGGCGGTTGCCGCGTCCGCCCGGCTGGCGGGCGGCCGCCCACGAGATGGTGAGGAACGAGCGCGCCCGGGTGACGCCCACGTAGAACAGCCGGCGCTCCTCCTCGATCTCGGCCTCCGTGGTGGCGTGGACCAGCGGGACGGTGCCCTCCTGCATGCCGACGCAGAAGACCGCCTCCCACTCCAGACCCTTGGCCGAGTGCATGGTGGCCAGCGTGACGCCGTCGGCGGTCGGCGCGTTCGCCGTGGCCGCCCGCCGCTCGAGGTCGGCGACGAGGTCGGCCAGGCTCGCGTTGTCGCCCAGGTCGGTGGCCATGGAGACGAGCGCGTGCAGCGACTCCCAGCGGTCACGGACGGCGCCGCTGGCCGCCGGCGGGTCGGCGGTGTAGCCCAGCCCCCGACAGGACGTCGCGGACCTGGCCGGCGAGCTCGCCGCTCGACTCGGTCTCCGACACCGCCGCCGCGCGCAGCAGCGTCACCGCCTGGCGCACCTCGGGCCGCTCGAAGAACCGCTCGACGCCGCGCAGGACGTACGGGATGCCCTGGGCGCCGAGCGCCTCCTCGTAGGCCTCGGACTGGGCGTTGATGCGGAACAGCACCGCCATGTCGCGGTAGGGCAGGCCGCGGTCGCGCAACCGGCGGATCTCGCCGGCGACGTACGCCGCCTCCGCCGGCTCGTCGCCGAACCCGCGGTACGTGACCGGGTCGCCGGCCTGGCGCTGGGCCTCGAGGGTGACGCCGAACGTGCGGCGGTCGAACACGGCGTTGGCCGCCGCGACGACCTGGGGCGTGGAGCGGTAGTTGCGCACCAGGTCGATGCGCTGGGCGTCCTCGTAGCGACGCGTGAAGCCGGTCAGGTACTCGGCCTTCGCGCCGGCGAAGGAGTAGATGGTCTGGCGCGGGTCGCCGACGACGCACAGCTCGTCGCGGCCGCCCAGCCACAGGTCGAGCAGCGTGGCCTGGAGCGGGTTGACGTCCTGGAACTCGTCGACGACGAACCAGCGGTACTGGCTGCGCACCTGGGCGGCGACCCGCTCGTCCTCGGTGAGCATCGCCGCGGTGACCAGGAGGATGTCCTCCATGTCGATGCGGTGGTGGCCGCGCTTGACCTCCTCGTAGGCGGCGTAGACCTCGCCGACCTGGGACGGCTGCAGGTCGCCGACCTCGCGGCGGGCCTCCTTGGCCTGGGCCGCGTACTTGGCCGGACGCACGTTGCTGACCTTGGCCCACTCGATCGCGCTGGCCAGGTCGCGCAGCACGGACTGGTCGGGGCGCAGGCCGACCTTGCGGGTGGCCTCGACGACCAGCGGGATCTTGGAGCCGGTGACCTCGGGCAGCTCGCCGCCGTAGACCTGGGGCCAGAAGAAGCGGGCCTGGCGCAGCGCCGCGGAGTGGAACGTGCGGGCCTGGACGCCCCCGGCGCCCAGCTGCTGCAGGCGTCCACGCATCTCGCCGGCCGCGCGGGTCGTGAACGAGACGGCCAGCACCTCGGTGGGCTGGTAGACCCCCGTGGCCACGCCGTAGGCGATGCGGTGGGTGATGGCGCGGGTCTTGCCGGTGCCGGCGCCCGCGACGACCACGAGCGGACCGCGGATCGTCTGGGCGACCTGACGCTGCTCGGGATCGAGGGCGGCGAGCAGGTCACTCGGGTCGGGCACGGGACTCCTGACGACGGCGGCGGACGGACGCGTCCAGCCTAGTCCGGGGCACCGACGGGCCCGACGCCCGCCGACCGGCCCGGCTCGGCCTCCGCGACCGGCTCGGTGGGAGCGGTGGCGCTGAGCGCGACCACCGCGACGTCGTCGCGCGGACGTCCGTCCTGGAAGGTCAGGACCGCCTCCAGGACGGCGCCGGTGACGTCGTCGACGTGCCCGATCCGCTCGGTCACGACGCGGCGCAGGTTCTCCTCGCCGAAGAACTCCGGGCCGCGGCGAGCCTCGGTGACGCCGTCGGTGTAGAGCACGACGGTCTGCCCGGGGTGCAGCGGCAGCGAGACCTCGTCGAAGACGGGGTCGTCCAGCACGCCGATGAGCGAGCCCGAGCGCCCGAACGTGGTGGTGGCCGTGTCCGGCGCGACCACGAGCGGGAGCGGGTGGCCGCCGGCGGCGACATCGAGCCGCCAGCGTCCGGCCGTGCGGCGGACGCGCAGCAGGACGGCCGTGCAGAAGCGGTCGGTCGGGTGGGCCAGCAGCACCTCGTTGAGCCCGTGCAGGATCTGCGCCGGGCTGTGCAGCGTCACCGACAGCGCGCGGATCGTGTGCCGCACGAGCAGCGTGACCGTGGCTGCGTCCACGCCCTTGCCGCACACGTCGCCGAGCACCACCACCCAGTCGTCGGCACCGACCTGGAACACGTCGTAGAAGTCGCCACCGACCTCGTGGCCGTCGCCCGCCGGGCGGTAGACCGCCGAGACGTCCAGGCCCGGCACCCGCGGCGGCGTCGGCGGGATGAGCGAGTCCTGCAGCGTCCGCGCCAGCGACCGGGCGTGCGCCTCGGACTGCTCGGCGGCCCGCCGGGCCCGCCAGCAG
>NZ_JBNFNZ010000193.1:0-4420 GCF_057364525.1 Aeromicrobium sp. PFPM2_SD2 | reverse complement strand
GTCGACGACGCCTCCGACGCCGTGCGCGTCACCGACGCGACCTGCGCCTGCTGGTCAAACGGGTTGTGGGGCGCGGGGGCCGAGGCGGTCGCGGTCGACGGGCGCCGCATCGGCACGCTGTCGGCGATCCACGAGGCCGGCGGCGCCATCACCGTCAACTACGCGGCGGTCAACCCGCCGTACCGGGTCGAGGCGATCGGCGACAGCCGCCAGCTCGCCGACGCCTTCGCCGACGGGCCGTTCGGCGAGTACTGGCAGATCCGCCAGGACGAGGCCGGGCTCAAGTACGACATGCAGCGCGCCGAGGAGCTGTCGCTGCCCGCGGTGCCCGGCGAGCGCGTCCGCGTCCGTCACGCCAAGGTGTGGGAGGGAACGAAGTGATCCCCGTCATCGGTCTCGTCGTCGGGGTGGTGCTGGGCCTGTGGCTCCAGCCCACCGTCCCGCTCGGCCTGCAGCCCTACCTGCCGATCGCCATCGTGGCCGCGCTCGACGCGGTCATCGGCGCCGGCGGCGCGCTGGGGGAGCGGCGCTTCGACGACCGCGTCTTCGTCGTCTCGTTCATCTCCAACGTGGTCATCGCGGCGCTCATCGTGTTCGTCGGCGACCAGCTCGGCGTCGGCTCGCAGCTGTCGACGGCGGTGGTCGTCGTCCTGGGCATCCGCATCTTCGCCAACGTGGCCGCCATCCGCCGCCGGATCTTCCATGCCTGAGCAGCCGTCCGGCTCCGAGACCGCCCCGCGCCGGCGCGGCCGGGTGTCGCAGGTCGTCGTCGCCGTGCTGCTCGGCGCCCTGGCCTTCGCGGTCACCGTGCAGGTGCGCGGCAACGACTCCGAGGCGTACTCGACGCTGCGCCAGACCGAGCTCGTGGAGCTGCTGCGCAGCCTCGACGCCGCCAACGAGCGGGCCGCCCAGCAGGTCGACGAGCTCACCCGCACCCGCGACGAGCTGGCCAGCTCCTCCCAGCAGTCGCAGGAGGCCCAGCGCCAGGCCGACAAGCGCGCCGCCCAGCTCGGCATCCTCGCCGGCACGCTCGGGGCGCGGGGTCCGGGCGTCGAGCTCACCATCACCGACCCCGAGGGCGACGTGAACGCCGCGATCCTGCTCGACGCGGTCGAGGAGCTGCGCGACGCCGGTGCCGAGGCGATCGTCGTCAACGGCACCGCGCGGGTCGTGGCGCAGACCTACTTCGTCGACGAGGGCGAGGAGGTGCGGGTCGGCGGACGCACCCTGACCCGCCCGTTCGTCATCGAGGCGATCGGCGACCCGGACACCCTGGCCGAGGCCATGCGCATCCGCGGCGGGCTCATCGACCGGGTCGAGAGCAACGGCGGGACGCTGGACATCGACAAGCGCGACACGGTCACCATCACGGCCCTGGCCGACACCCAGGACCCCGAGTACGCTCGTCCCAGCTCATGACCCCCCACCCCCCGACCAGGAGCTCTGCGTGACCCCCGAAGACCTGTACTACACCGAGGAGCACGAGTGGGTGCGCCTCGACGACGACGTCGCCGTCGTCGGCATCACCGACTACGCGCAGGACGCGCTCGGCGACATCGTCTACATCGACCTGCCGGCCGTCGGCGACACGGTCGAGGCCGGTGCCGTCGTGGGCGAGCTGGAGTCCACCAAGTCGGTCAGCGACGTGTACGCGCCGGTCTCGGGCGAGATCATCGCCCGCAACGACGCGCTCGAGGGGGGGCCCGAGGTCGTCAACTCCGATCCGTACGGCGAGGGCTGGCTGCTCAAGATCCGCGCCAGCGACGAGGACCCGCGCGCCGGGCTGCTCGAGGCCGAGGCCTACGCGGCCTTCACCCAGGCCTGACGGAGACCCCCACCGACCGGTCCCCGACTGGTAGGTTGGGGGTCAACACTCACCCTTCACGTCACGGCAAGCTTCAGGAGGCCTGCGATGCCCTCGGACACCGACGGACCCGTCGACCAGCCCGGAGCCGAGGAGGCCGACGTCGAGAA
Organism: Aeromicrobium sp. PFPM2_SD2; assembly: GCF_057364525.1. NCBI lineage: Bacteria > Bacillati > Actinomycetota > Actinomycetes > Propionibacteriales > Nocardioidaceae > Aeromicrobium > Aeromicrobium sp. PFPM2_SD2. The sequence goes on along the minus strand of NZ_JBNFNZ010000193.1, from coordinate 2,446 downwards.
GACGACGACCATCTCGGTGCGCGGTCTCGAGGTCGACACCGAGGAGATGTCGACCGACGACGTCTCCACGGTCGAGGCCCTGCCGGCGGGCAGCGCGCTGCTGCTCGTCCAGCGCGGACCCGGCGCCGGGGCGCGGTTCCTGCTCGACAGCGACACCGTCACGGTGGGCCGTCACCCCGACAGCGACATCTTCCTGGACGACATCACCGTGTCCCGTCGCCACGCGACGTTCGCGCGGGTCGACGCCGGCTACCAGGTCAGCGACCTGGGCAGCCTCAACGGCACCTACGTCAACCGCGACCGGATCGACGGCGACATCGCGCTCACCAACGGCGACGAGGTGCAGATCGGCAAGTACCGCCTGATCTACGTCGCGTCGGTCGGGGGAGCCTCGGTGTGACCGAGTCGTTCGCCGAGCTTCCGCGGCTCGGGATCGGCAAGGTCCTCGACGAGCTGCTGCCGGAGTTCCCCGACCTGACGATCACCAAGATCCGGTACCTGGAGTCCCAGGGCCTGATCGAGCCCGAGCGCACCCCGTCGGGCTACCGCAAGTTCACCTACGGCGACGTGGAGCGCCTGCGGTTCGTGCTGCGGAAGCAGCGCGACGACTTCTGGCCGCTGAGCCACATCCGCCAGGTGCTGGACGACATGGACCAGGGCGTCGTGCCGCCGACCGAGCTGGGCGAGACGGTCGCCGTCCCGCACCTCAAGCTCGCCGACGACGGCCTGCCCAGCGCCGAGACGTTCTCGGGGCGGCGCAGCCAGGTGCGGCTCTCGCGCGAGGAGCTGCTGGCCTCGGCCGGCATCTCCGAGCCGATGCTGGACGCGGCCGAGCAGTTCGGCCTCGTGCGCCGGGCGAACCGGGCCTACTACGACGGGCACGCCCTGCAGGTCGCCTCGCTCGTCGCCGACTTCGCCGGCCTGGGCGTGGAGCCGCGCCACCTGCGCATCTTCCGCCAGGCCGTCGACCGCGAGATCGGGCTGTTCGAGCAGGTCGTCGAGCCGCGCCGCCGGTCCGAGGACGCCGAGCGGGCCGAGCAGGCCGTCGCCGAGCTGGCCGCGCTCGCGGTCCGGCTGCACACCGTGATGCTCCAGGACGGGCTGGGCTGATCGCGATGCGCGAGGTCGAGGTCGTCGGCGTCCGCGTGGAGATGCCCTCCAGCCAGCCGCTCGTGCTGCTGCGCGAGGTCGAGGGCACCCGCTACCTGCCGATCTGGATCGGCGCCGTCGAGGCCACTGCCATCGCCTACGCCCACCAGGGCGCGGTCGCGCCGCGCCCGCTGACCCACGAGCTCATGGCCACGCTGGTCGAGGCGCTCGGCGACGAGCTCACCGAGGTGCGCATCGTCGACGTGCGCGACAACGTCTTCTACGCCGAGCTGGTGTTCGCCTCCGGCGTGCAGGTGAGCGCCCGGCCGTCGGACTCGATCGCCCTCGCGCTGCGCACCGGCACCCGCATCGTGTGCGCCGAGGACGTGCTGGACGCCGCCGCGATCGCCACCTCGCAGGACGAGGACGAGGAGATCGAGAAGTTCCGCGAGTTCCTCGACGAGATCGAGCCGGAGGACTTCGACCGGTAGGCGGTTGGCCGGTCCGGGTTCGGGTACGGGCGCTCCGCCCGTCCCCACCGAAGGAGCCTCGCTTGTCCCAGGTCGACCCGATCGAGTCCGCCGCCGCCGACGTCCTGCCCCCGGGCACGACGCTGCGGCCCGAGCAGCGCGAGGCCATCGAGGCGGTGCTCGAGCACGACACCATCGCGGTCCTGGCCACCGGGTCGGGCAAGACGCTCGTCTACGAGGTCGCCGGACGCCTGCTGGGCGGCCCGACGGTCGTCGTGTCGCCCACCATCGCCCTGCAGGCCGACCAGGTGGCCGCGCTGCGCGAGGCGGGCATCCGGGCCGAGGCGCTCAACAGCACGCGGTCGGCCGGCCGGCGCCAGCGCGTGCTCGACGACCTGGACGCCGGCCGGCTCGACGTCGTGCTGCTGGCTCCCGAGCAGCTGGCCGACGACGACGTCGTGGCCGCGCTGGCCCAGGCGTCGCCCGCGCTGCTGGCCGTCGACGAGGCCCACTGCGTCTCGTCCTGGGGCGTCGACTTCCGGCCCGAGTACCTCGCCCTGGGAGCGGCCGCCGAGGCGCTGGGACGTCCGCGACTGATGGCCCTCACCGCCACGGCGCCGCCAGCGCTGCGCCGCGTCGTGGCCCGCTCGTTGGGCATGCAGGACGTGCGCGAGGTCGTGGGCGTGGCCGACCGGCCCGAGATCCACCTCTCCGCGCACGTGCTGCGCGACGAGGACGACATCGAGGACCGGGTCCGCGACCTGCTGGTGGAGGACGAGGCCGGCGGCTCGCGCCTGGTCTACGTCGCCACCCGCCGCCGCGCCGAGGACCTGGCCGAGCGGCTGACCGGCGAGGGGCGTCGACGCGGTGGCCTACCACGGCGCGCT
>NZ_JBNFNZ010000192.1:0-4433 GCF_057364525.1 Aeromicrobium sp. PFPM2_SD2 | reverse complement strand
GGCACGTCGTCGCCGAGCGGGGGGCAGGTTGTCCTTGGCGTGGGGCGATCGCGGTGGCGACCGGCGACTCGCGACGGAAACGGGGGGGCGGCGCCGGTCATTTTTTTTTTTTTTGGCAGTGGTGGGCGACGACGCCGAGTGCGTAGACGTCCGACGGGGGTGCCGCGCTGCGTCCGAGCGCCTGCTCGGGGCTGAGGTAGTCGACGGTGCCGAGCAGGGTGCCGGTCGACGTGAGCGGCTCGCTCTCGGGGGAGCGGGCGATGCCGAAGTCGACGAGCACGGCGCGGTCGTCGGTCAGCAGGATGTTGGACGGCTTGACGTCGCGGTGCACGACGCCGAGGGCGTGCGCGGCGGCGAGGGCCTCGGCCACGTCGGCGACGATCCCCATCGTGCGGCCGGGGGCCAGGGTGCGCTCGCGGCGGAGCACCTGCGACAGCGGCTCGCCCTCCACCAGGCGCATCACCAGGAACGGCGCGCCGGTCTCGGTGTCCTCGTCGTAGTCGAAGATCTCGGCGACGTTCGGGTGGTGCACCCCGCCGGCCAGGCGGGCCTCGGCCTTGAGCCGTGCGCGGCCGACCTCGTCGTCGGCGTTCTCGGTGTGGACGAGCTTCAGCGCCACCGCCCGGTCGAGCTTGCGGTCGTGGGCCCGGAACACCGAGCCCATGCCACCCGCCCCGAGTCGGTCGCCCAGCTCGTAGCGACCGTTGATGACCTTGCCCACCCGACGACAGTAGGGCCGGGCGGACGGATCCGCGCGTTCGGCGGCGGTGGGCTAGCGTCGGGCCCGTGCCGACCGACGACGACGCCCGCCTCGCCGCGGAGCTGGTCACGCAGGCCGCCGCCCTCGCGGCGCGGATGCGGGCCGGCGACGCGCTCACCGTGTCCCCGCAAGACGTCCGTCTCCGACGTCGTGCCGACGCCGACCGTGCCGCCGAGCAGCTCGTGCTCGACACCCTGCGGCGCGAGCGCCCGGACGACGGCGTGCTGGGCGAGGAGGGCGCCGCGGTCGCGTCCCGCTCCGGCCGCCGCTGGGTCGTCGACCCGGTCGACGGCACCTACAACTTCGCCTCCGGCTCCGACTACTGGTGCTCGGCCGTGGCGCTGGTGGACGGCGAGGAGCTGCTGCTCGGCGCGGTGGCGCACCACGCCACCGGGTCGGTCGTCGTGGGCGGTCCGCAGCGGCCCACGACGCGTGACGGGGAGCCGGTCCCGCCGGTCCACGACGACCCCCTGGAGCTGGTCAGCGCGGGCACCTACCTGCACCCGGGCTTCTTCGGCGAGCCCAGCGTGCACGACCCCTGGACGCGGGCGGTGTCGCGTCCGGCCACGATCCGCATGCTCGGCTCGGGCTCGATGGACCTGGTCGGCGTCGCGACCGGCCGGCTCGGCTGCTGGTTCCAGCACTCGACGCCGTCCTGGGACTGGCTGCCCGGCGCCGCCATCGTCGCCGGGGCCGGCGGCACCACGCGCCGCGTGGACGTCGGTGGGCGCACGTGGGTCGGTCGGCGGGCGGTGCCCGCAGCGTGGCCGAGGGCGTCGCGGCGCGTGGAGGGCTGAGCGGTGCCGGTCATCGACGTCGTCGCCTGCCTGCTGGTGGGCGCGGACGGGCGGGCGCTCATGGTGCGCAAGCGGGGCACGAGCGCGTTCATGCAGCCCGGCGGCAAGCCCGAGCCGGGCGAGTCCGGCCTCGACGCGCTGCGCCGCGAGCTGTCCGAGGAGCTCGGGCTCGAGCTGCCGGCGGACGCCTTCACCTGGGTCGGCGAGTTCGACGAGGACGCCGCGAACGAGCCCGGCCACCGGGTGCACGCCCGGGTGTGGCGCACCGACCTGCACCACGAGCACGTCGTGGCCGCCGAGATCGAGGAGGCGCGGTGGGTCGACCCGCACGACCCGGGCGACCTCGACCTCGCGCCGCTCAGCAGTGAGGTGCTCCTGCCGCTCCTGGCGGGGTCGCAGCCGGGCTGAGGGGGTTGGCTCCCGAGGGGCTGATGACGAGGGTGTGGGGTGCGTGAGCGCCTTGGTTCGTCGGATCGCCCGAGGCGGTTCCGTGAGCGTTCGTCCCATCCGAGAATGTCCTGGAATCCTGGGGATTTCGGGTGGTTCTTGTCGGACGCGCGAGGTACGATAGAACAAACGTTCGATACGGGGGTTCTCGGATGCTGATCGACCAGCTGGAGGGGTTGCGCGGTGAGCTGCGTGAGCTCGAGGCGTGGTCGTTGACGGACGCGGAGCTGCGGACGGTGACGGTCGAGATCCAGCGGACGATCGCGAGTCTCACCGAGACCGCGGTCCGTCTAGCCGGCGCCGCCGAGGACCGTGCGCTGCCCCGTGAGGACGGCAATGCCTCCACCGTGGCGTGGCTGGCGAACCAGACCGGCATCGCCCGACGTGAGGCGTCGCGGATCGTGAAGCTCTCGCGTCTCGACGCGACTCGTGGTCTGGCGACGCGGGAGGCGTGGGCGTCCGGTGAGGTGTCGACCGAGCAGGCGAGCATCATCTTGACCGCGCTGGACCGGCTGCCGGAGTGGTTCGTGGTCGAGCAGCACGATGACGCCGAGGCGACCTTGCTCGGGCATGCGAAGGAGTTCGCTGCGGACGACCTGCGGCGGCTGGCGAACCGGGTCGTGGAGGTGGTCGACCCGCTCGCTGCGGACGAGGTCATCGGTGAGCAGCTGGAGCGCCAGGAGAAGCAGGCCTGGTCCGAGACCCACCTGACGTTCACGCGCGCGGCGACGGACTCACCTGGATCCGCGGCGCCCTGCCCGACGTGCAGGCCGACATGCTGCGCACCGTCCTCGAAGGCCTCTCCGCACCGCGCCGGATCGATGCTCTGTTCCGGGACGTCGACGGGGAGCACTCCGACACCGAGATCGGCCGGCTCGACCACCCGAGGCGCATGGGCCAGGCGTTCTGCGAGCTCGTCGAGCACCTGCCGCAGGACGCGTTCCCGCAGGCCGGAGGCCTCATGGCCACGGTCACGGTCAACATCGATCTCGACGACCTGCAGGAGCGGGTCTCGCGAGCCACGCTGAGCACCGGCTGCGACCTCAGCGCCAGCCAGGCACGCAGGCTCGCCTGCAACGCGAGCATCCTGCCGATGGTTCTCGGCGGGGGCTCCCAGCTCCTCGACCTCGGCCGCGGGACCCGGCTGCACGACCGGAACCAGCGCATCGCCCTGGCGAAACGTGACGGCGGCTGCTCGTGGAAGGGCTGCGACCGACCACCCGCCTGGTGCGAGGCCCACCACCTCAGACCCTGGAGCGAAGGCGGCGAGACCAGCCTCGACAACGGCGCACTCTTCTGCTTCCAGCACCACCGCCTGCTCCACGACTCCGACTGGTCGGCCCGCCTCGCCGAGGACGGCGTCGTCGAGGTGATCCCACCACCACGCATTGATGCCCAGCAGCGACCCATGCGCCACGCCAGACACGTGAGGCTGCAGCCCCTCGTGCCCGCTTAGCGCTGGTCCTCGACGTTCTCCAGGACGCTGGCGTTCATGCGGCCCTGCGGGTCGAGCCGGGTCAGGATCGCGGCGGCCGCCTCGCCGACGGCTGCGACCTGCTCGGGGGTCAGCGCGTCGATGACCAGCTCGCGGACGCGGCGTACGTGACCGGGAGCCGACTCCTGGATCTTCGCCAGGCCCTCGTCGGTCAGGCTGGCCTCGATCGCCCGGCGGTCGTCGTCGGCCTGACGACGGCTGACGTAGCCGCGGGCCACCAGCCGCTTCACGACGTGCGACAGGCGCGGGAGGCTGGCGTTGGTCTGCGACGCGAGCTCGGTCATGCGCAGCGTGCGCCCCGGCGCCTCGGACAGCATGGCGAGGGTGAAGTACTCGAAGTGGCTCAGCCCGGCGTCGCGCTGCAGCTGCGTGTCGAGCGCCCCCGGCAGCATCTCCACGACGGCGATGAGGCGCACCCACGCCCGCAGCTCGTCGGGGGTCAGCCAGGGGGTCTGCGTCATGGTGGGAAGCCTACCGGCGAGGTTGCCGGATAAACCTTTCGAAATCGTCTCGTAGTCTGATCCGGTGACCGGCGACCGCGAGCTCGTGCCCGACCCGGGACGCGGTGCCGCGTTCGTGCTGCGGGTGGGCGGCGCCGACCAGTCCTACGTCGACCTGGACGACCCGACCTACCTCGCCTTCGACTACGTGCGACGCATCGGCGACCTCGTCGACGTGCTGGAGCCGGCCGGGGAGCCGCTGCGCGTCGTCCACGTCGGGGGAGCGGGGCTCACCTTGCCGCGCTACGTCGCGGCCACCCGCCCGCGCTCGTCCCAGGTCGTCCTCGAGCCGGACGAGGACCTGACCGCCTTCGTCCGCGAGCAGCTGCCGCTCCCGCGGCGCAGCGGCATCAAGGTGCGCGGCGTCGACGGCCGCTCCGGGCTGACCGCGGTCGCGGACGCGTCGGTCAACCGACCGCCAGCGGCTTCGGAGG
>NZ_JBNFNZ010000191.1:0-4438 GCF_057364525.1 Aeromicrobium sp. PFPM2_SD2 | reverse complement strand
GCTCGGGGTCGGCGGGCGCGTCCTAGCGTGGCTTGGGCGTCTCGCCGGAAGAGCTCGTCGGCGCCCGGCATGCTCACGCGGCGGGGCACCGGGCCAACACCTCCCGGGCCAGCTGGCGGTACGACTCGGCACCGGGCGACTTGGAGGCGTACTCGGTGATCGGCTCGCCGGCGACGGTGGAGTCGGAGAACTTCACCGTGCGGCGGATGACGGTGTGGAAGACCGCCTCGCCCCAGCCCTGGACGAGGGTCTGCAGCACCTCGCGGCCGTGCAGCGTGCGGCCGTCGTACATCGTGCCGAGCAGGCCGATGATCTCCAGGTCCGGGTTGGTGCGCTCGCGGACCTTCTCGATCGTCTCCTTGAGCAGCGCCACGCCGCGCAGCGCGAAGTACTCGCACTCCAGCGGGATGATGACGCCGTCGGAGGCGGTGAGCGCGTTGACGGTCAGCAGGCCCAGCGAGGGCTGGCAGTCGATGAGGATGACGTCGTACTCGTCGCGGGCGTCGCGCAGCACGCGCAGCAGCGCCTGCTCACGGCCGACCTCGCTCACCAGGCGCATCTCGGCGGCCGACAGGTCGATGTTGGCCGGCACGAGGTCCAGGTTCGGCACGGACGTCTTGAGCCGGACGTCCTCGAGCCGCACGTCGCGGTCCATGAGGGCGTGGTAGATGCTCAGCTCGAGCTCGTGGGCGTTGAAGCCCAGGCCGACGGTCATCGAGCCCTGCGGGTCGAAGTCGACGAGCAGCACCTTGCGTCCGGCCTCGACCAGCGCGGCACCCAGGTTGATGGTGGTCGTCGTCTTGCCGACGCCGCCCTTCTGGTTGCACATGGCGATGATCGTCGCCTTGCCCGCGGACGGAGGCGAGGGCTCCGGGAACGACGGCAGCGGCCGCCCGGTGGGTCCCAGCTCCTGAGTCATGCACGTCCTTCGGGTCTTCGCGGGCGGAGGTCTCGCGTCACTCTACAACTCAGCGTCGGGCCCTCGGGTGAGCCGTCGCGTAAACCTCGCGCAGCTTGTCGACGGTCACCAGCGTGTAGATCTGCGTGGTGGTCACGGACGCGTGGCCGAGCAGGTCCTGCACGACGCGCACGTCCGCGCCGCCGTCGAGCAGGTGCGTGGCGAACGAGTGGCGCAGCGTGTGCGGCGACACCTCGGCGGTCACGCCGGCCGCCTTGGCCGCCCGGCTCAGCACCGCCCACGCGCTCTGCCGCGACAGGCGTCCGCCGCGGGCGTTCAGGAAGACCGCCGGGGTGTGCGCCCCCGCCTTGACCAGAGCCGGACGCGACGCGGTGAGGTAGTCCCCCAGCGCGGTGAGCGCGTACGAGCCGAGCGGGACGATGCGCTGCTTGCCGCCCTTGCCGCGCAGCAGCACCGAGCCGTCCTCGAGGTCGAGGTCGTCGATGTCGAGCCCGACCGCCTCGGAGATGCGGGCCCCGGTGCCGTAGAGCACCTCCAGGAGCGCGCCGTCGCGGGCGGCCAGGACGGTGCCCGGCGCTCCCGCGGCCTCGAGGATCGACTCGACGTCGCTGAGCGGCAGCGCCTTGGGCAGCCGCTTGATCGGCGCCGGCGGCTTGACCGCCGCGGTCACGTCGACGGGCACGACGCCCTCGCGCAGCAGGAACTTGTGGAAGCCGCGGACGCCCACGATCGTCCGGGCCGTGCTGGCCGGCCCGAGCGGGGCGTGGTCCTCGTCGCCGGTGCGCAGCGCGGCCAGGAAGCCCAGCACGTGCGTCTCCGTGACGTCGGTGACCTCCTCGACGCCCTGCCCGTCCAGGTAGGACGTGTAGCGGCGCAGGTCGCGCTGGTAGGACGCGATGGTGTTGGCGGCCAGGCCCCGCTCCACGGACAGGTGGCTGAGGTAGTCCGCGACGGCGCGGGCGAGGCCGGTCACCGACGGTCCGTGCGACCCAGGCCGCGGGCGTGGGCGGCGAGCACCCCCGCCACCGTCATCGAGTCGCCGATGCGACCGTCCAGGACGGCGGCGACCGCGTCCTCGAGCGGCACCCACAGCTGGCGGATCTCGGCCTCCTCCGCCTCGCGGGTGAAGCGCTCGCCCGGCGGCACGGCGCTCAGGCCGGTGGCCACGAACACCTCCCACCGCTCGCTGGAGTAGCCCGGGGTCGCGTACGGGGCGACGAGGCTCTCCCAGTGCTCGGCGAGCAGGTCGGCCTCCTCGTGCAGCTCGCGGCGCGCCGCGTCCTCGGCACCCTCACCGTCGACGTCCAGCGTGCCGGCGGGCAGCTCGAGCAGGCGGCCGCGCACCGGGTGGCGGTACTGCTCCACGAGCAGCGCCCGTCCCTCCTCGTCCAGCGCCAGCACGCCCACGGCACCGTGCGGACGCACGACGGCGCGGGTGACCTCGTCACCGGCCGGCGTGCGCACCGTGTCCAGGCTCAGCGACAGGTACGCGCTGGCGTAGACCTCGTCGCTGGCGACGACCGGCCACGCGTCGGGCCGGTCGCGCAGCGCGGCCCCGTCGCGAGCTCGCCGGGCAAGGACGGGTGGCTGGTCATGCCTCGACGACGGCGTCGGCCTCGACCGGCAGCAGCAGCTCGCGCTGACGGGCGACGGCCGCGCCCACCAGGCCGGCGAAGAGCGGGTGCGGACGGGTCGGGCGCGAGCGCAGCTCGGGGTGGGCCTGCGTCGCGACGTAGTAGGGGTGGACGTCGCGCGGCAGCTCGACGAACTCGACCAGGTCGAGCTCGGGGTTGATGCCGCTGAACACCAGGCCGGCCGCCTCGAGCTGGGCCCGGTAGGCGTTGTTGACCTCGAAGCGGTGGCGGTGACGCTCCTCGATGTGCTCGGCGCCGTACGCCTCGGCGACGATGCTGCCCGGCGTCAGCGCGGCCGGGTACAGGCCCAGGCGCATCGTGCCGCCCAGGTCGCCGCTGCCCTCCACGATGCTCTTCTGCTCGGCCATCGTCGCGATCACCGGCGAGGTGGTGGCGTTGTCGAACTCGGTGGAGCTGGCGTCGGCGATGCGGCCTCGACCCGCGCGTACTCGATGACCATGCACTGCAGGCCCAGGCACAGGCCCAGCGTCGGGATGCCGTGGGTGCGGGCGTAGGTGAGGGCGCCGATCTTGCCCTCGATGCCGCGGATGCCGAAGCCGCCGGGCACGCAGACCGCGTCGACGTCGCCGAGGTGCTGGGCGGCGCCGGCCGGGGTCGCGCACTCGTCCGAGGGCACCCAGCGCAGGTTGACCCGCGCCTCGTGGGCGAAGCCGCCGGCGCGCAGCGCCTCGGAGACCGACAGGTAGGCGTCGGGCAGGTCGACGTACTTGCCGACGAGCGCGACGGTGACCTCCTCGAGCGGCTGGTGCACGCGGCGCAGCAGCTCGTCCCACTGCGTCCAGTCGACGTCGCGGAAGGGCAGGTCCAGGCGGCGCACCACGTAGGCGTCCAGGCCCTCGGCGTGCAGCACCTTGGGGATGTCGTAGATCGAGGGCGCGTCGGCGCAGGTGATGACCGCCTCGGAGTCGACGTCGCACATGAGCGCGATCTTGTCCTTGACGCCCGGGGTGAGCGCGCGGTCCGAGCGGCACACGATCGCGTCGGGCTGGATGCCGATGGAGCGCAGCGCGGCGACCGAGTGCTGGGTCGGCTTCGTCTTGAGCTCCTTGGACGGACCGATGTACGGCACCAGGGAGACGTGGATGAAGAACGCGTTGCCGCGGCCGACGTCGTGGCGCACCTGGCGCGCCGACTCCAGGAACGGCTGGCTCTCGATGTCGCCGACGGTGCCGCCGATCTCGTGGATGACCACGTCGACGTCCGGACCGCCCATGGCGAGCATGCGGTCCTTGATCTCGTTGGTGATGTGCGGGATGACCTGCACGGTGTCGCCGAGGTAGTCGCCGCGACGCTCGCGGGCGATGACGTCGGAGTAGACCTGGCCGGTCGTGACGTTGGCGCGGCCGACGAGGTCCTCGTCGAGGAAGCGCTCGTAGTGGCCGATGTCCAGGTCGGTCTCGGCTCCGTCGTTGGTGACGAACACCTCGCCGTGCTGGAACGGGTTCATGGTGCCCGGGTCGACGTTGAGGTAGGGGTCGAGCTTCTGCATGGTGACCCGCAGCCCGCGCGACTTCAGCAGGCGTCCGAGGCTGGAGGCGGTGAGGCCCTTGCCGAGGGACGAGGCAACGCCGCCCGTGACGAAGACGTGCTTGGTGGGCGAGTTGGTTGCCAAGGTGACTCCCGTGGTCGTGATGAGCGGATGATCAGGGCTCGTCGCCGGCTCGCGCCTGCGTCTCCTCCACGGGACTCCAGCCTATCAACACCGCCCCACCCTCGGGTAGCGACACGCTCAGGGACGCACGGCGTCGGCGTCGTCGCCGGTGCCGTAGCTGCCCGCCGTGCCGCCCAGCTCGCTCGCCGCCACCTCGACGGTCACGTACGCGCCGGCCGGCGCGTCGAGCCCGTCGAAGGTCGAGACGCCGGA
>NZ_JBNFNZ010000190.1:0-4461 GCF_057364525.1 Aeromicrobium sp. PFPM2_SD2 | reverse complement strand
CGCGGGGACGCCAGCAGCGCGGCGCACGCCAGCTCGGCGACGCCGGGACGCGTGCACGAGCTCGCGGCGGCGCGGCAGCCGCTTCGGGACGATCGGCTCGAAGACCTGCGGACGCACGAGGTGCAGGACGCCGGAGGCGGTGAACAGCGCGGCCAGTCCGGCCAGGGATCGGGGCATGGCCCGCACCCTACGGCGTCCTCACAGCAGGATGGTGGCGAACGTCGTGTGGTGCCGGAACCCCACTCGCTCGTACGTGCGCCGCGCCGGCAGGTTGTGCCCGTTGACGTACAGCGTCACGACCGGCGCGATCGAGGCGCGCACCTGCTGGACGACCGCGGCCATGGCCGGGACGGCCAACCCGTGCCCGCGCACGTCCGGGTGGACGTAGACGCCCTGGACCTGGCAGACGCCGCCCGCGGCGGCCCCGACCTCCGCCTTGAACAGCACCGTGTCGTCCTCGATGATCGCGAACGACCACCCCTGGCCGACGAGCTGCGCGACCCGGGCCCGGTAGGCGACCCGCTCATCGCCTCGGGGTCGACGCCGACCTCCTCGGTGAACATGGCGACGGCGGCTGGGTAGAGCACGTCGACCTCGTCGAGCAGCACCCGTCGCACGCGGGCGTCGGGCACGACGTGGCTGTCGTGGTCCATCACCAGGAACGGCTGGTCCGGGCGCACCGAGCGGGCCGGGCCCCACAGCGGCTCCATGCGGTCCCACAGGTCCAGCACGGTGTCGCGCGGACCGACGATGGACGCGGCACGGGGGGCCTGCGGCAGCGCGTGCTCGGCGAACGCGGCCACGGCGGCGGGGGTGGCGTTGAGCGGGACGACGTTGGAGGCCACGTAGCACGCCGAGACGATGCGCTCGCCCTCGAACCAGCCCCACACGTGCCCGCCCATCCAGCGCGGACGCATGCCGGTGACGTCGAGCCGGTGCTGCAGGAAGACGTTCGCGGCCGGGTCCAGCGCGGTGAGCGACCGGACCAGCGGCATCTCCTCGGGCGCCAGCACCCGCAGGTTCGTCGTCCCCAGCACGATGCCCACCTCCCTCGGCCGCCAGCCTAGCGACGCGCGGGCGTCACGCTCGTCGACGCCGGGTCAGGAGACCGAGACCGACGGCGCGCCGCCGTCGACGGGTTCCATGCCCTCGGCGATGCGCATGGCCTCCTCGATGAGGGTCTCGACGATCTTGCTCTCGGGGACGGTCTTGATGACCTCGCCCTTGACGAAGATCTGGCCCTTGCCGTTGCCCGACGCGACACCGAGGTCGGCCTCGCGCGCCTCGCCCGGGCCGTTGACGACGCAGCCCATGACCGCGACGCGCAGCGGCACCTCCATGCCCTCCAGACCGGCGGTCACCTGCTCGGCGAGCGTGTAGACGTCGACCTGGGCGCGGCCGCACGACGGGCACGACACGATCTCGAGCTTGCGCTCGCGCAGGTTGAGCGACTGCAGGATCTGGATGCCGACCTTGACCTCCTCGACCGGCGGCGCGGACAGGGACACGCGGATGGTGTCGCCGATGCCCTTGCCGAGCAGGTAGCCGAAGGCGGTGGCCGACTTGATCGTGCCCTGGAACGCCGGGCCCGCCTCGGTGACGCCGAGGTGCAGCGGCCAGTCGCCGCGCTCGGCGAGCATCTCGTAGGCCTGGGCCATGATCACCGGGTCGTTGTGCTTGACCGAGATCTTGAAGTCGTGGAAGTCGTGCTCCTCGAACAGCGAGGCCTCCCACACCGCGGACTCCACGAGCGCCTCGGGCGTCGCCCGGCCGTACTTCTCGAGCAGGCGCTTGTCGAGCGAGCCGGCGTTGACGCCGATGCGCAGCGAGACGCCCGCGTCCTTGGCCGCCCGGGCGATGGCGCCGACCTGGTCGTCGAACTTGCGGATGTTGCCTGGGTTCACGCGCACCGCGGCGCAGCCGGCGTCGATCGCGGCGAACACGTACTTGGGCTGGAAGTGGATGTCGGCGATGACCGGGATCTGCGACTTGCGGGCGATGGCCGGCAGCGCGTCCGCGTCGTCCTGCGAGGGGCACGCGACACGGACGATGTCGCAGCCTGCGGCGGTCAGCTCGGCGATCTGCTGGAGGGTGGAGTTCACGTCCGCCGTCAGCGTCGTGGTCATCGACTGCACCGAGACGGGGGCGTCGCCGCCGACGTCCACGGAGCCGACCTTGATCTTGCGCGAGCGGCGTCGCGGGGCCAGCACCGGCGGCGGCGCGGCGGGCATGCCCAGGCTCACGGCGCTCACGAGATGCTCACCGGGTTGACGATGTCGGCGTAGATCAGGATCACGCTCATGATCATAAGGACCGCACCCACGGCGTAGGCGACGGGAAGCATCTTGGCGACGTCCACGTAGCCCGGGTCGGGGCGGCGCAGGAGGCGCGCGAACCCGCGGCGCACGGCCTCCCACAGGGCGCCGGCGATGTGCCCGCCGTCCAGCGGCAGCAGCGGCACGAAGTTGAACATGCCCAGGAACAGGTTGACCGAGGCCAGCAGGGTCATGAGCCGCACGGCGCGGTCTCCCCACGACGGGTCGTCGTAGGTGACCAGCTCGCCGGCCACGCGACCGGCGCCGACGACGCTGACCGGGCCGTCGTCCTCGCGCTCGCCGCCGGCGGCCGCCTTGACCACGCCGATCATGCGCTGGGGCAGGTCGATGATCGCGTGCACCGTGCCGGCGATGGAGTCGCCCATGACGCCCAGGACGTAGCCGAAGCCCTGGCGCTCCTGCTCGGTCGTCGGCGAGACGCCGAGGAAGCCGACCTCGACGGTCTTGTCGGGGTCGTCCAGGTCGGCGCGGGCCAGCACCGTGGTCTCGATCTCGACCGTGCGGGCCTGGCCGTCGCGCTCGTAGCCGAGCACCGCCTGCTCCGAGCCGTTGTCGCGGATGCGCTCGCTCAGCTCGTCCCAGTCGTCGACGGGCTGGCCGTCGAAGGACGTGATGAGGTCGCCCGGCTGCAGCCCGGCCTTCTTGGCCGGGGTCTCGGGGTCGTCCGCGGTGCAGGACCGTCCGGCCTCGGTGTCGGGGATGGCGCACGCCGAGACCGTGTTGACCCGGGTGGTCGGCTCGTAGGCGCCGAAGCCCATGAACACGATCGCGAACAGCACCAGGGCGATGGCCAGGTTCACGACCGGGCCGCCGGCCATGACGATGACCTTCTGCCACCACGGGCGGGTGTAGAACAGGCGGCCCTCGTCCTCGGGGCCGATGTGCTCGCGCTCGGCGTCGCGCGCGTCGGCGGCGAGCTGGCTGAACAGGCCGGTGCTGGTGCTGCGCAGCTCGTGCGGGTCGTCGCCCTTGGCCGGCGGCAGCATGCCGACGAGCTTCACGTACCCGCCCAGCGGGATCGCCTTGACGCCGTACTCGGTCTCGCCGCGGCGGAACGACCAGACCGTGTTGCCGAACCCGACGAAGAACTGCGTCACCTTCACGCCGAAGCGGCGTGCCGGGATCATGTGACCGCACTCGTGGAGCGCGATCGAGACGACGACCCCGATCACGAAGATCAGGACGCCGAGGGCGTACACGAGGGCGGTCAACGCTGCTCCACAAGGACTCGGGCGCGCCCGCGGGCCCAGGCGTCGGCCTCCAGGACGGAGTCGAGCGTCAGGTCGCGCGTGGCGCTGTCGGGATCGGTGAGGTGGTCGTCGAGGACGGCGCCCACGGTGTCCACGATGCCAAGGAAGTCCAAGTCGCCGGCCACGAAGGCGTCCACGCAGACCTCGTTGGCGGCGTTGTAGACGGCCGGCGCCGTGCGGGCGAACTCCCCCGCCCTGCGGGCCAGCCGCACGGCCGGGAAGGCGGAGTCGTCCAGCGGGAAGAAGTCCCACGACCTCGGCTCCGTCCAGTCGCAGCCGCGCGCCGCGCCCGGCAGCCGCTCGGGCCAAGCCAGGCCGAGCGCGATCGGCAGCCGCATGTCCGGCGGCGAGGCCTGCACCATCGTCGAGCCGTCGACGTACTCGACCATCGAGTGCACGACCGACGACGGGTGCACGACGACGTCGATGCGGTCGAACCCGATGCCGAACAGCAGGTGGGCCTCGATGACCTCCAGGCCCTTGTTGACCAACGTCGCGGAGTTGATCGTGATGACCGGGCCCATGTCCCAGGTCGGGTGGGCGGCGGCCTGCTCGGGCGTGACGTCGACGAGCTGCTCGCGCGTGCGGCCGCGGAACGGCCCCCCGCTCGCGGTGACCAGCAGCCGCTTCACGTCCTCGACGCGCTCCCCGCGCAGCGCCTGGGCGATGGCCGAGTGCTCGGAGTCGACGGGGACGAGCTGGCCCGGCTTCGCCGCGCCGGTGACGAGCTCGCCGCCGATGATGAGCGACTCCTTGTTGGCCAGCGCGAGGGGTGGCGCCGGTCTCGAGCGCGGCCAGGGTCGGCAGCAGGCCGACCGCCCCGGTCATGCCGTTGAGCACGACGTCCGCCGGCGTGCGCGCCGCCTCGACGGCGG
>NZ_JBNFNZ010000189.1:0-4477 GCF_057364525.1 Aeromicrobium sp. PFPM2_SD2 | reverse complement strand
GGCCCTGGCCGTCGTCGACGAGTGGGCCTCGGCCGAGGGAACGGACGAGTCCGCGCCGGCCACGGTGCGTGCCGCCGTCGACGCGCTGCTCGGCGTCGCGCTCTAGCGGCCCGCCGCGCTAGTCGGTGCCGTTGGTGCCACGGCGGCGCAGGTAGCGCTCGAACTCCCGGGCGATCGCGTCGCCGGACGCCTCGGGCAGCTCGCTCTCGTCGCGCTCGCTCTCGAGCGCCTGCACGTACTCGGCCACGTCGGGGTCGTTCTCGAGCAGCTCGTCGGCGCCCCGCTGCCACGCCTCGGCCATCTCCGGCAGGACGCCCTGGGGGAGCGGCTGCTGCATGACGTCCTCGAGCCGGTGCAGCAGCGCGAGCGTCGCCTTCGGGCACGGCGGCTCCGCGAGGTAGTGCGGCACCGCGGCCCACAGCGACACGACGTTCATGCCCTGCTCCTGCGCGGCGTCGGCGACGACGGCGTTGATGCCGACCGGGCCGGTGTAGGTCGACTCCGACAGGGAGAGCCGGTCGCTCACCGACGGGTCCGAGCCCTGGCCCTGCACCGGCACCGGGCGCGTGTGCGGGCTGTCGGCGAGCAGCGCGCCGAGCAGCACGACGTCCGTGGCCCCGGCCAGGCTGGCCAGGCCGGTCAGCGTCGAGGCGAACAGCCGCCAGCGGTAGTTGGGCTCGAGCCCGCGGACCAGCAGCACGTCGCGGTCGGCGCCCGGCGGCGTGGCGTAGTAGATCGCGCTGGTCTGCCACTGGATGACGCGCTTGCCGTCCTCGTCGCGCACCATGTGCGGGCGGCTGACCTGGAAGTCGTAGAAGTCCTCCGGATCCATCTCCACCAGGGGCTTGGCGTCCCACTCGTCGATGAGGTGGTCGACGACGCCGGACGCCGCGTCGGCCGCGTCGTTCCATCCTTCGAAGGAGGCGACGAGCCAGGGCCGGCGAAGCTCGGGGATCTCAGGTTCCACGTCTCCACCCTACGGGCCCGGCGCGGTGCGGCGCGCGACGCGCTCAGCGGCTCAGCGGGCGACGACGCGGGGAGCCAGCGTGCTTCACGGCCGGGGCGCTCGGTGCGGTCGAGCGGCCGCGTCGCCGGGCCCTCCAGCACCGTGCCGTCGGCGTCGAAGCGCGAGCCGTGCAGCGGGCAGTCCCAGCTCTTCTCCGCGTCGTTCCAGCGCAGGACGCCGCCGAGGTGGGTGCACACCGCACTGACCGCGCACGTGCGTCCGTCGACCGTGGAGACCGCGACCGGCTTCACGCCGCGGCGGCCGACGACGCCCTCGCCCTCGGCCGGCGCGTGCGCGGGCAGCGGGGCCAGCTCGGCCCTCACGTAGCCCTTGGCCAGCTCCAGGCCGACCTTGCCGTTGATGAGGGCCGCGGAGGCCGCGCCGCTCAGGGTCGGCATGCTGCTGCGCATCGGCTGGGCCCACGCGGGGTCGTTGCCCAGGATCCAGGACGAGACGGCCCGCGCCGCGGCAACGCCCTGGGTCATGCCCCACTTGTCGTAGCCGGTGGCGACGAAGATGCGTCCGCCCGAGCCGGGCAGCTCGCCGACGTACGGGATGTGGTCGGCGGGGGAGTAGTCCTGCGCCGACCAGGCGTGGGTCTCGACCGCGCCGGGGAAGCGCTCGGCCGTCCACGCCCGCAGCTCGTCCAGGTGCTTCGCCGGGCTCGGGTCACGCCCGACGCCGTGGCCGCTGCCGCCGATCATGAGCTGCGTGCCGTCGGGCCGGGGGACGTCGCGGACCGACCGGCTCGGGGTGCCGGCCGAGAGGTACATCCCCTCCGGCGCCGTGACGCCCGTGAACGTCACCACGTACGAGCGCTGCGGGTCGAGCCGCGCGAAGTGGAAGCCCCGGTCCAGGAACGGCATGCCCGTGGCGACCACGAGGTGGCGGCCGAAGACCCGCCGCCCGTCCTCGACGTGCGCCACGACCGCGTCGCCGTCGGCGCGCACCTTGACGACGCGCTGGCCGTGCACGATCGCGCCGCCGTGCTCGCGCAGGTCTCGGGCCAGCGCGGCGACCATCTGGCCGGCCTCCACCTGGGCCTGGCCCGGCAGCAGCGTGGCGCCGTGCACCTCGAAGGGGACGTCCAGGTGGTCGTGCCAGCGCACCTCGAGGCCGAGGCTGGACGCCGCCTCGTGCTCGCGGCGCACCGTCTCGACCTGGCTCGGCGAGGAGGCGTACGTGACCGCCGGACGGATCTGCGCGGCGACGCCGTGGTCCTCGCAGAAGCGCAGCAGCCACTGCTGGCCCTCGCGGTTGGCGTCGACGTAGTCGCGGGCGACGGACGCGCCGCGCCGGCTGAGGACCTGCGACAGCTTGGTGCCCTGCAGCAGCGACACCTTGGCCGTGGTGTGGCCGGTGGTCACCGTGCCCGGCGTCCGGGCCTCGACCACCACCACCCGCGAGCCGGAGCGCGCCAGCAGCAGCGCCGTGGTGAGGCCGGTCAGCCCGGCACCGACCACGACGTGGTCGTACCGGTCGCCGTCCTGCAGCGGGTCGGACGGGTCGAGTGGGAGGTCAGCGGTCCACACCGAGGTCATGAGGGGCTCCGTTCAGGGTCGGTCGCGCTCGGGAAGCACCTTGTGGGTGCCGTCGCACCACGGCTGCAGGGCGGACTTGCCGCACCGGCACACCGCGCTGACGGGCCGGCGGGTCTCGTGCAGGTTGCCGTCGGCGTCGGCCACGACGTGCTTGCCGCGCAGCAGCATCGGGCCGCCGGGGCACATGACGACGGTGGGCGTCGGCGACGTCTCGGGCTCACGCATCGGTGGTCGCCCCCCAGCGGGCCAGGGCGGCCTCCGCGAAGCGGTCCTCCAGGTCCAGGCAGCTGAACGCGCCGAGGACGACGTCCTGGACGAGCGACGGGTCCTCGGCGACGACGGCACCCGCGATCGTCCGGACGGCCAGCTGCTCGTGCACCGCGTCGGCCTCGACGTGCTCGTCGTAGTAGGCGGACATCTCGGCGGGGAAGCCCAGGCGGTGCAGGCCGCGCGACATGCGGCGCGACGGGCCCGAGCTCGTGGCCTCGAACGCGGCGAGGTGTCCCAGTGCCGCGGCTCGGAGGCGGCGGTGCAGGCCGAACAGGCTCATGGCGTTGTTCTCCTCGAGCACCTCGACCGGGGCCTCGTCGATGTACGCGCCGTAGTCGGGACGCAGCCCGCTGGCGGCCAGGCCCTTCGCGAACAGGTGCGCGTGCAGCAGCTGCGGGTCGCCGTTGCCGAACTCGTCGTACTGCAGCTCCATGAGCGCGGCCTTGGGTCCGGGCGACAGGCGCGGGACGACCCAGGCGTGCGGGTCGCTCTCCTTGAGGTGGTAGATCGAGCGCCAGCGCAGCAGGTCCATGACCTGGTCGTGGGTGGCGTCGCGCTGCACGTAGCGCGCGACCGACGGACCCTCGTGGTTCTCGATGAACGAGAACAGGCCGGCGGCGAAGTCGTCGCCGAGGTCGACCTCGGGGCAACGCGCGCGCAGGTCCGCCTCGAGCTCGGCCTCCAGGCCGGCGCGGACGGCAAGCAGGTCGGGGTGCCACTCGAGAGCGTCGTCGACGTCCTCGAAGCCGCGGTAGTGCAGCTCGTAGAGCGACCACAGGGTGATCTGGGCGTCCTCGCGGCCGTCGGGGGCGACGTCGCGGAGCGCGGGGGAGACCTGACCGGACGTGAGCGCGGCGAGCACCTGCTCGCTGAGCGAGCCGCGGGCCTTCGGGGCTAGCAAGCGGCACCTGCCGGGGGAAGCGGGTTCGTCATGGCGACCTCCTGTTTCGACTGCTCCCACTCTGCCCGTCGGGACGTGGGTCCGCTCGTCGAGAACGGGGTGAGGAGGGACGCAGCACGAGTCCGCGTGGCCGCGGCCGGCGCGCCCGTCGCGGCGCCCCCTCGCCAGGTTCAGGGTGCGAAGGGACGGCTCCGCGAGCGGGCGGTCAGTCCTCGGGCTCGTAGCCGAGGTTCGGCCCCAGCCACCGCTCGGCCTCGGCCATCGTCCAGCCCTTGCGCGCGGCGTAGTCCTCGACCTGGTCCTGGCCCAGGCGGCCGAGCACGAAGTACTGCGACTGCGGGTGCGAGAAGTACAGACCGCTGACCGACGCCCCGGGCCACATGGCCATCGAGTCGGTCAGCTCGATGCCCGTGGCCCGCTCCACGTCCAGCAGATCCCAGATCGTGCGCTTCTCGGTGTGCTCCGGGCACGCCGGGTACCCGGGCGCCGGACGGATGCCGCGGTACTTCTCGGCGATGAGCTCGTCGTTGGCCAGCTGCTCGTCGGCGGCGTAGCCCCACAGGTCGGTGCGCACCAGCTCGTGGAGCCGCTCGGCGAACGCCTCGGCCAGCCGGTCCGCGAGGGCCTCGAGCATGATCGCGCTGTAGTCGTCGAGCTCGGCTCGGAACGCCGCGACCCGGTCGGCGCTGCCCAGCCCGGCCGTCACGGCGAACGCGCCCACGTGGTCGCCAGCCCGGTCTCGCGCGGCGCGGACGAAGT